>NZ_JAZQNU010000142.1:0-8836 GCF_045627485.1 Pedobacter sp.
GGGTTTGTAATTCGTATAAAGCTTTCAGCTTTTGCTCTACAGTTTGTTCCATTAAATGAAATAATTTATGGGGTTTGTATTATGCTCCGTTAAACGGATTGCAAAGTTAGGAAATTTTTCTTGAATAATTTCAACCAACAAGTTTGATGTAAATTGTTCACTTTCAAAGTGTCCGATATCTGCAATCATCAATTTTTTATCCGCATCAAAAAATTCATGGTATTTAAAATCGCCGGTAATAAATACATCGGCATTGGCCGCTAAAGCGTCTGGCAATAAAAAACTTCCAGACCCGCCGCATACGGCTACGCGCCTGATCTTTTTCGGTAAAGCTTGAGTATGCCTGATCACCTGAACGTTCATTTTGTCCTTTAAAAAGCTTAAAAACTCCGGCGCATCCATCCCTTGCTCCAGCCATCCCACCATGCCAGCACCTACCTGTTGCATTTTATTATCCAAAGAGTAAATGTCGTAAGCCACTTCCTCATAAGGATGGTTTTCTAACAAAGCAACAATAATCCTACGTTCATCCTGGGCCAGAAAGATCGTCTCTATTCTAACTTCCGGCTCCTCATGAAGTACGTTTTTCTCTCCTACGAAAGCATTGGTATGATCATTACCTTTAAAAGTGCCATACCCGTCAGAATTAAAACTGCACTCACTGTAATCTGAAATCTGACCGGCACCAGCGTGAAATAGCGCAGCGCGTAACTGCGGCGCTTGTGCATGGGGACAAAAAGTAACGAGTTTTTTTAAAAGGTTAGCTTTAGGACGCAAAATTCTCGGATTTTTTAAGCCTAAACGTTTACAGATCTCACCACTTACGCCATTGTGCACATGGTCCAGGTTGGTATGGATTGCATATAAGGCAATATCATTTTTGATGGCCTTCATCACTACTCGTTCAATATAGCTTTTGCCGTTTAGCTTTTTTAGCCCTTTGAATACAATAGGATGGTGCGTAACGATCACATTAAAACCATGAAGCATAGCTTCATCTACAATATCTTCTGTACAATCAAGCGCAACCAGTACACCCGTTACCTCCATTTCAGCTTGTCCTACAATTAATCCAGCGTTGTCATAGTCCTCCTGGTAATTTAATGGTGCATAACTTTCCAGAAATCTTGTTAATACGGCTAACTTCATTAGGTAAAATTACATTAATTTTCCCATTTTAATCATCTGTAGGCTTTCAAATACCATACGTTGATTATATTCGAAAGTAAGGGTTTTATAATTTATTAAATCGATGATTGTTCCAATAAAACATAAACCGGCAGTAAAGAAATAAAGGATGCCCATGCCAATCTGGTTGAGCAAAAACCTCTGTAATCCGGGTACAAAGAAACCAAGGGCACAATACAACACCATATCATCGGGATTTCTTCTTTTACTGCTGTAAATCATTAAAAATCCCCTTAATTGTGCTTCACTAAATCCTGTCGTAGCAGCCTGTAAATACGAATATTCATCGGGCGTAATACCCGGTAGCATCATAAATGGTGAATTATACATATCTCTCCTCCTTATTCTCAATTTTATTACGGCTGCTATACAACCTCCGTGTCAACGTTACAATGCGGTAACCCAAAATCATCAGCGCAGGTATCCCAAACCAATGTTGCCTCCAGCTGGCTTGTACATCGCCATGAAACAAATGAGTAATAGACCTGCCAATTCCACAACCCGGGCACCAGCTTAAACCCATATTGGCCAGCGGACAAAATGTGAAATGCCCCTTTTCATGATGCCCTGCTGGGGAAGAACCCGCGAGTATTACCAAAGCAACAATCCAAAGGATCAGTTCTACAGGTATTTTCGGTCGCGTCATCATCATTTCTTTACATTTTAGATTGATTTCTAGACCCATTGTTACAGGATAGCGATTCTTAAATCTTACCTTTGTATTGTGAACATCCGCGACCTGATTAACAGATATAAAACAGATGAGCGCATTGTCGCATTGGCCAAGGCCCTTAACGGCCCTAAAGGTAATAAAGTTCAACTAAAAGGTTTAGTGGGCTCTGCCGATGCTACAGTTGCAGCAGCCATTTATTTCTTACTGCATAAACCTCAGCTTTTCATTTTGCCAGACAGGGAAGAGGCCGCCTATTTCCTGGCCGACCTGGAAAACCTTCTGGAAAAAGAAGTATTACTCTTCCCATCGTCTTTTCGAAAAGCATTCGATTTTACACAAATTGACACCGCAAACGTGTTGGGCAGGGCAGAAGTACTCAATGAACTGAACCACCAGTCGGAATTTGGAAAAATTGTGGTCACCTATCCCGAAGCACTTGCCGAAAAGGTAATAGACCGTTCTGTGCTGGAAAAAAACACGCTGGAAATAAGCGTAAATACTAAATTAGGCATTGAATTTATTAATGAGTTCCTGATCGATTACGACTTTTCACGTACTGATTTTGTATATGAACCCGGACAGTTTTCTATTAGAGGTGGAATCGTTGACATCTTCTCTTTTTCGCACGACCTGCCATACCGTATCGAGTTCTTTGGCGATATTGTAGAGAGCATCCGGACCTTCGAAATTGAATCCCAGCTTTCCGTGGAAGACGTAAAAAGCCTAACGATCATTCCCAACGTACAATCTAAATACCTGACGGAAAACAACATCAGTCTGCTGGACTATATTGAAAAAGATACCCAGTTATGGTTTAAAGACGTAGAATTTACGCTTGATATCGTTAATAGCGGCTATAAAAAAGCTGTTGAACTTTGGAAGGCATTGCCTGAGAAGGAGAAATACGAAAATCCCGACTGGATTAACCCAAAATATGGGTTTACAGACCATAAAATGCTTGGAGATATTCTTCAGGACTTTTACCTGGTAGAATTTGGAAAACAGTTCTTTTATAAAACAGAAGAGGTTATTGCTTTCGATACTAAACCTCAACCTTCCTTTAATAAAGATTTTAACCTGCTTATTCATAACCTGAAAGAGAATGAGAAGCAGGGTATACATAATTTTATCTTCAGCGGCTCTTCCAAACAAACGGAACGACTTTATGCCATTCTTGAAGACATCGATAAATCTGCCAAATTCACACCAGTCCACCTCGCTTTAAGAGAGGGTTTTGTAGATCCACAGCAACATTTTGCTTTTTACACCGACCACCAAATATTTGACCGCTTTTATAAATATAAACTCAAAAGAGGGTACCAGCGTAGTCAATCCATTACCTTAAAAGAATTACGTGACCTTAAACCTGGCGACTTTGTTACGCATATCGATCATGGAATAGGTAAATATGCAGGGTTAGAAAAGGTAGAGGTTAACGGAAAGACACAGGAAATGATCAGGCTTGTATATGCTGATAACGATTTACTTTATGTCAACATCAACTCCCTGAACCGAATAGCTAAATACAGTGGTAAAGATGGTACGGCACCCAAACTTAATAAACTAGGCACAGAAGCCTGGGAGAAGCTCAAAAAAACTACTAAAAAAAAAGTTAAAGACATTGCCAGAGACCTGATTAAGCTTTATGCCCTCCGAAAATCACAGGTTGGGACCGCATTTCAGCCCGATGGCTATATGGAAACGGAACTCGAGGCTTCATTTATCTATGAGGACACCCCTGATCAGGAGAAAGCCACCAATGATATCAAAAAAGACATGGAAGCGCCTCATCCAATGGACAGGCTTGTCTGTGGAGATGTAGGGTTTGGTAAAACTGAAATTGCTATACGAGCGGCTTTTAAAGCCGTTGCCAATGGCAAACAAGCTGCTGTATTGGTACCTACGACCATTTTGGCTACACAACATTTCAAAACCTTTTCACAGCGTCTAAAAGAATTTCCGGTTACCGTCGATTACATTAACCGTTTTAAAACTAATAAACAGATTAAAGAGACGCTGGCAAAACTAGCCGAAGGTAAAGTTGATATCATCATTGGTACCCACCGTTTGCTCAGTAAAGATGTAAAATTCAAGGACCTGGGTATCATGATTGTTGATGAGGAACAGAAATTTGGAGTGTCTTCGAAAGAAAAATTAAAAGCGCTGCGGGTTAATGTCGATACACTTACTTTAACCGCTACACCCATACCACGAACACTGCATTTCTCCCTAATGGGTGCCAGGGACTTAAGCATCATCAATACGCCACCGCCTAACCGGCAAGCTGTAAATACGGAATTACATGTTTTTAATGAGAAACTGATACAGGAAGCTGTACAGTTTGAATTGGATCGTGGTGGTCAGGTATTTTTTATCCATAACCGGGTAAACGACCTGCCTCAGCTAGGTGGAATGATCCAAAGACTGGTTCCTAAGGCCAGGATTGGTATAGCGCATGGGCAGCTTGACGGTGACGCCCTTGAAGACGTTATGCTTGATTTTATCAATGGTGAAAAGGATGTTTTAGTGGCTACAACTATTATTGAGGCTGGACTTGATATTCCCAACGCCAATACCATCATCATTAACCATGCACATATGTTTGGATTAAGTGATTTACACCAGATGCGGGGCAGGGTAGGGCGTTCAAATAAAAAAGCCTTTTGTTATTTATTGAGTCCCCCTTTATCCACCCTAACCTCAGAAGCCAGAAAGCGTCTCAGCGCGATTGAGGAGTTTTCAGACCTTGGAAGCGGTTTTAACATCGCAATGAGAGATTTAGACATCCGGGGTAGTGGAAACCTCTTAGGAGCAGAGCAAAGTGGCTTCATTGCAGAGATAGGCTTCGATATGTATCATAAAATTCTGGATGAAGCCATCCAGGAGTTGAAATCAGATGAATTTAAAGACCTGTTTAAAGAGGAACCTCAAAGGCCTTTTGTAAACTTTACACAAATTGATACTGACCTGGAATTGTATATTCCGGATGATTACGTCACCAACATAACCGAAAGGTACAATCTATACACCGAACTTTCCAAAATAGAGAACGAAACAGAATTAAAGGCTTTTGAAGCGTCACTTAAAGACCGCTTCGGACCGGTACCTAAACCTGTTAAAACCATGTTAAGTGTGTTACGGCTTCAATGGGTGGCCAAAAAACTCGGGTTTGAAAAACTAAGTTTCAAAAAAGGAGTAGTGCGTGGTTATTTTATCTCTGATAAGCAAAGTGCTTTCTTTGATTCCGTGATGTTCAATAAAATATTGCACTTTGCGCAGATGCACCCACGTCTATGCAATTTAAAAGAGGTTAAAAACTCCCTTAGAATAGCTTTTGAGAATTTAAATACCGTAGATGAAGCTGTCGAGATGCTCAATATGGTCGCAGAATAATAATCTTATACCATGAACCCACAACTTCTCAAGGACCTGGTAAGCATGCGCATGCCTTATGGAAAACACAAGGGCTGGATCTTATGCGATCTGCCCGAACCTTACCTGGTATGGTACCACAGCAAAGGCTTTCCAAAAGGGAAATTAGGCGATTTGCTGGGCACCTTGTATGAAATTAAACTCAACGGACTGGAGTTCCTGCTCACACCCTTGAGAAAGGCCAGATAAGGCCTCTATTTTAAAATTAAGTACAAATAGGTAAATACAATCGGCGCACCTATTAAAAGTCCGTCAAAACGATCTAATAAGCCCCCATGGCCAGGTAACAAGGTTCCTGAATCTTTTACATTCAGGCTTCGTTTTAACATGGATTCAACCAGGTCGCCAAGTGTCCCAAAAGATACAACCAGCACAGCCATGCCCATTAATACTGGGGCAGAAAGTTCGGTAAAAATCAAAGAGATGATGTATGCTACCAGTACGCTTGTAAATACACCCCCGAAAAAGCCCTCCCATGATTTTTTAGGTGAATGGCGCTCAAACAGCTTGGTTTTACCTAGTTTTCTTCCAAACAAATAAGCTCCTGTATCACTTGCCCATAACATGAGTAAAAAAGCCAGCGGTAAATGGAAGTTAAATTCCTGTTCTGTAAAGGCAAAGCCCAACGCATAAAAAAAACAAAATGGAACGGTTACATAAATTATCCCCGCAAAGGTATAGGCGATGCTGGTAAACGGATTATCCTGATGCTGGTAAAGCGTAATCACGAATACACTGAACATCAATGGAATAAGCAATACAAAATAACTGCTCTCCAGGTTCCAGAAACAGATACTTGCAGTAATTAAAAACACCGCAGCACTGATGGCTAAGCCCAGGCCTTGATGTGCCTTGATACCTGCCGTTTTAATCAAATTATAAAATTCCCTAAGGGCAAGCAAACTAAGTAATAAATAGAAAATTGTAAACGCATAGGGTCCTAAAAACACAGATCCCAGCATAACCAGGGTAAAGAAGAACGCGGTAATTGCTCTAGTCTTCATTATAAGTCGTTTTCTTTAATGTACGCCGATGCTTTTTCCATATCCTCAGGCCTTACAAGGATAGTTAACAATCCAAACGACCGGTATGAAGAGTCCTGTTGATTAAGCACAACCGCAGGAATTTCATTTTCTACCAAGGCTTGTTTGATTATCTCTGCTGTAATCGCATTTTCTGTGGTGTATACCTTAACCCAGTTGTTTTCCATAATTAGTTTTGTTTTTAAAATATATTAATAAATAGATGCCTGCCACCAGGCTGATTACATATCCGTACCATGGCGTGTTTAAAGTGGCATCTGTTTGGTTTAATGGCATATTGTTGGCTTGCAGGTACCAGGCATAACATACCGCATAGGCATTGTTTATAAAATGAGCAAAAATGGCATACCAGAGGCTACCCGTCCAAACGTAAATGTATCCAAATAGGGCTCCTAATAACAATCGTGGTAAAAATCCATAGAACTGCATATGTATAGCACTAAATAGGAAAGCTGCCAACCATATGGCCACATGAGGGTTATTAAACATTCGGTTAAAAGCACGTTGTACGCCTCCTCTAAACATTAATTCTTCAGCAACGGCCGGAACAAGGGCAATCGTAAATAAATTAATAAGAAAGTCTCCAAATCCATTAACTTTTAAAAATAGATAGGTCATTCGCATGGCTTCAGACTCTTTAGCTTTCATCCATCGCTCTATAGATTTTAAAAAATCCGGAAAATGCATTTTCTGGTTCCATAAGGCGGTCCACTCCATAAAAGGCATGGTCACTACCATAATTAAAAAAACCAGGGCCAGCAAATTCAGGGTTGGCTTTTTAAAACCATAGAATTTTGTGATTTTTATTCTTTCGGTTAAAGCTAAACACACAGGAGGGGCTAAAAACAACCCAATAGAAGAGAGAATCTGGAAAACTTTTAATCCGTTCAGGTATTTTCTATCCCCCTCAGCAAGTGCATTCATATCCATTAATACCCCTTCTCCATACAGAAAATAAAGTACGATAAAACCAATCACGGAACTGATTAAAATTCCAGCCAAGGCAAAACCACAAAGCATAAGTAATTGTAAATAAGCACTATTTTCAGGCTTTTCTTGGTATGGGAAATTCATTATTCGTATTATTTGTACCTTTGTACTTTAAATTTTGGTTTGAAGATAGAAAAATGTCTGTAAAGATAGGAAATATAGATTTGGGAGCCTTCCCATTATTGCTTGCACCGATGGAAGATGTAAGCGATCCTCCATTTCGTTTTGTATGTAAACAAAGCGGGGTTGACATGATGTATACCGAGTTTATTTCCTCAGAGGGATTAATTCGGGATGCCGCAAAAAGTCGCCAGAAACTTGATATTTTTGAGTACGAAAGACCCATAGGTATACAAATTTTTGGCAGTGAAATTCCACATATGCGCGAAGCCACAGAAATCGCTTCCCTGGCTAATCCAGATCTCATAGATATCAATTATGGTTGTCCTGTTAAGAATGTAGCCTGTAAGGGAGCAGGTGCTAGTTTGTTACAGGACATCGATAAAATGGTAAAAATGACCGATGCAGTTGTTCGCGCTACACATTTACCTGTTACTGTTAAAACACGTTTGGGCTGGGACGACCATACCAAAAATGTCGATGAAGTGGCAGAACGCCTGCAGGACATCGGTATTCAGGCTTTAACCATTCATGGTCGTACCCGTTCTCAAATGTATAAAGGCCAGGCCGATTGGAGCATGATTCGCGATATTAAAAGAAATCCGAGAATAAAGATCCCTATTTTCGGAAATGGCGATATTGATAGTCCACAAAAAGCTGCAGATTGGCGACTAGAATATGAAGTAGACGGCATAATGATTGGCAGGGCAGCCATTGGATACCCTTGGATTTTCAGAGAAGTGAAATATTTCTTTGAAACCGGAAAATTTCTAGCTGGCCCTACTGTTGAGGAGCGCGTTAATGTTTGTAGAACTCATTTTGAAAAATCATTAGCATGGAAGGGCCCGAGAGTAGGTATATTCGAAATGAGACGCCATTATGCTAATTATTTCAAAGGTTTACCAGATTTTAAAGGGTATAGAATGCAGCTTGTTAAAGAAGAAAATATACAGGTGATTCACGAAATACTCGACGAAGTGGCAGACAAGTACCAACATTTAGAAACACAGTCTGAAATGGCTTGATTTTTGAAATCTTAAATTTAAATTATCAACAAAATGGTCATAGCAATTACTCAGGACGTAAAAATTTCAGTTGAAACCATCTATCAAGATGAGTATTCTAATCCTGCGCTCAATAACTATATGTTTGCCTACCGCATTGAAATTGAAAACCTTTCGGAATATACGATACAGTTAAATAGACGTAAATAAGTCGGATCGTAGCCATGTCGTTCTGTGAGCCAAGGAGTTGTCCCTCTCTATTGTCTTCCTAAGACCGCTTGGCCTCCGACTTGTATTCTAATCCTGCGCTCAATAACTATATGTTTGCCTACCGCATTGAAATTGAAAACCTTTCGGAATATACGATACAGTTAAATAGACGTAAA
>NZ_JAZQNU010000143.1:0-2973 GCF_045627485.1 Pedobacter sp.
TCACAGAACGACATGGCTACGATCCGACTTGCGGACATAAATATGGTTACTCCAATTACGACAATAAAGACCATAGTAAAAACTCTTTGCCATTAGACTTCTTAATGTTAGGGGAGTTGTTCCAAAATAACCACCACATGAGACCTAACAGCCCTAATTTTGCAGCTAAATGGTTTGAATTTGATCCAACTTACCCTATACTAAAAATGATGCACTGGTTGCGCATCATTAAGATTAGAAAGACAATAAAATAGAAAGAGTTATAAATTAACTCTTTCCGCTCCAACGGCGACTTCCGCTTTTTGGAGTTCTCTTAGCACCACTTAAGTTTGGATCACGATCCTGACTACGTGGTGCTTTGCTATTTTTAGCTGCTGAAGCATTTGCATTACCACCTCGGCGGTGATTTGATGCAGATGGCTTACCGCCTTTAGGTTTATCTTCTTGCTTAGCCATTAAGCCTTGCCAGCTCATTGCATAAGGATTGTCTTCTGCAACTGGAATGCTTAATCCAATCAGCTTTTCAATATCTCTTAAATATTCCTTTTCTTCAGCATCACAGAAAGAAAATGCGGTACCACTCAGGCCTGCACGACCTGTACGGCCAATTCTGTGTACGTAAGTTTCCGGAACATTCGGAAGTTCATAATTAATTACATGCGTCAGTTCATCAACATCAATACCACGGGCAGCAATATCTGTAGCTACTAAAATACGGGTAGTTCTGTCTTTGAAATTCGATAATGCTCTTTGTCTGGCGTTTTGAGATTTGTTACCATGGATGGCTTCTGCTCTCACACCAATTTTAATCAAGTCTTTTACCACCCTGTCAGCACCATGTTTAGTACGTGTAAATACCAAGGCTGTTTGAATTTCTTTATCCTGAAGGATATGGTTTAACAAGGTTCTCTTGTCATTTTTAGCTACAAAATAAATTGATTGAACAATTTTTTCTGCTGTAGATGATACCGGAGTAACCTCAACTTTAGTAGGCTCATGCAAAATAGTGTTTGCTAACTTTTGAATTTCTGTAGGCATGGTTGCCGAGAAAAACAAAGTTTGGCGTTTTGCAGGAAGTTTAGTGATTACTTTTTTAACGTCATGGATAAAACCCATGTCAAGCATTCTGTCGGCTTCATCTAAAACGAAAATCTCAAGGTCGCGTAAGCTGATGAAACCTTGTCCCATTAAGTCTAACAACCTACCTGGAGTAGCTACTAAAATGTCGATACCTTTATGGAGGGCATCAGTTTGTGCTTTCTGACCTACACCACCAAAAATTACCTGGTATTTTAGGGGAAGGTTTCTGCCGTAAGCTTTAAAGCTTTCTTCAATTTGAATAGCAAGCTCACGGGTTGGTGTAAGCACCAATGCTTTAATAGGTCTTGGGCCTTTTGTATTTGCATGTGGCTTGTGCAACAATTGCAACATAGGAATAGCGAAAGCAGCAGTTTTACCTGTACCTGTTTGCGCGCAACCTAAAAGGTCTTTGCCTTGTAATATAGTTGGGATGGATTGTTCTTGTATAGGTGTTGGTTGCGTATAACCTTCTGTTTGTAGTGCCGAAAGTATTGGCTCAATCAGATTTAATTCGTTGAATAACAATATGTAAGTATTTAATGTAAAGTTGTGGGGGATTGAACATATTTCAATCCGTCGCAAAGATACGGATTATTTTATCCTTTAAATAGATTTTTTACGCTTGGTAGAAATGCAGGTAAAATAAAGGGTTATGACGACAAGATATACCTAAAAATTCCGCCTTATTGATTAAATTTGCGAATCAAGAACCCCAGAATCATCATGGCAGAACCGAAATATAACGAAGACAGTATACGGTCACTCGACTGGAAGGAACACATTAGGTTGCGTCCCGGAATGTACATCGGGAAATTAGGTGATGGCTCGGCACACGATGATGGAATCTATGTGTTGCTGAAAGAGATCTTTGACAACTCCATTGATGAGTTCGTCATGGGGGCAGGGCGAACCATAGAGATGACCGTTTCGGAGCATAAAGTGAACATTCGTGATTATGGACGTGGTATCCCTTTAGGAAAAGTGATTGATTGTGTGTCTAAAATTAATACAGGCGGTAAGTACGACAGCAATGCTTTCCAGAAATCTGTGGGACTAAATGGGGTAGGTACGAAAGCAGTAAATGCGTTATCCAACACTTTTATCGTACAGTCGTACCGTGATGGAAAAACAAAAAAAGTAGAATTTTCAAAAGGGGAAATCGTTGTTGATCATCCCATCATTGACACCACCCAAAGAAATGGTACGGCCATTACTTTCTATCCGGATGAAAGCATTTTCAGGAACTACCATTATATATCTGATTTTGTAGAAAGCATGGTTTGGAATTATGTGTTCCTGAACGCGGGCCTAACCGTAAACTATAACGGACAAAAATATTTTTCTGAACGCGGTTTATATGATTTGTTGAATAAAGTAGCTGATGTTGAACACATCCGTTATCCTATTATTCACTTGAAAGGTCATGATATTGAAATCGCTATGACCCATGGTCAGCAATATGGTGAAGACTATCATTCCTTTGTTAACGGGCAGCATACTACACAGGGTGGAACACACCAGGCGGCATTCCGAGAAGCGGTGGTGAAGACTATCCGGGAGTTTTATAAAAAGGAATTTGAGGCTTCAGATATAAGGGCTTCTATTATTGCAGCAATTTCCATTCGTGTACAGGAGCCTGTGTTTGAGTCGCAGACTAAAACAAAGCTAGGCTCTCAGAACATGGGCCCCGAAGGACCATCTGTGCGTACTTTTATTAACGACTTTGTTAAAAAGGAACTTGATGACTATCTACATCGCCATACCGACGTGGCGGATGCGTTACTAAAACGTATCCTGCAATCAGAGCGCGAGCGTAAGGACATTGCAGGAATTAAAAAACTTGCTAATGACCGGGCAAAAAAGGCGTCTTTGCATAATAAAAAACTACGTGAT
>NZ_JAZQNU010000144.1:0-6002 GCF_045627485.1 Pedobacter sp.
GAAAGGGAGTGGTAATTATAAGATCCTGATTAATGGAAAACCTTCCAGTATGGTGGTAAGGAGCCCTAAAGATGTGCTAAAGAGCATGCCGGCATCGTCAATCCAGAAAATAGAAGTAATAACAACACCACCATCAAAATACGACAGCGAGGGTTTATCAGGTATAATTAATATCGTTACCACCAAGAAAATCGACAACGGTTATAATGGCAGTTTGACACTAAGGGGATCTACCCCAACAGGTGGCCCTGGTTTGGGAGGATACGGTACATTAAAGCAGAATAAATTTGGAATGACCTTTTATGGAGGTACCGGGATTTATAAACAGCCGCAAACAGAAAGCATCAGCAACAGATTCACTACTGGCGATAATCCAACTTCCCTACTAAATGCAGGAATAAGAAAATCAAAGAATAGAAACCAATATGGCGGTGCAGAGTTAAGTTATGAAATAGATACCCTTAACCTGTTAACAGCCGAACTTAATCCCTATAGCGGCTACTTTGACTCGGAAACAAATCAGACCTATAGTTTAACAGGCAATAACCAGCCGGTAGATTATCGGTTATTAACGAATAATAAATACGAATGGCGAGGCCTTGATGCTACCTTAAACTACCAACGTGGATTTAAGGATAACAAAGAACGTTTGCTCACTTTCTCATACAAATACAATAGTGGAAAAGAGCCCCAAGACAACAGCAATGTATTTATAAATCGGGTGAATTTCGCTGGTCCGGATTTTCAACAGCATAACGAAAGTACCTCAAAAGAACAGACCATACAGTTAGATTATGTACACCCGGTAAAAAAGGTAAATATCGAAGGTGGAATTAAAGGAATTTTAAGGGATAACAACAGTAATTTCGAATACAGCAGTTTCAATGACGTAACTGGACGATACGACCTGGATCCTTCGCGAACCAATAAATTTGATAATAACCAGGACATCGTTGGCATTTACAATTCATATTCCTTTAACCTGAAAGATTGGGGTTTTAAAGCCGGCGTTCGAGCGGAAGGCACATATACGAAGGCAGATTTTATAAGCAGTGAGTCTAGTATCAAGACAGAATATTTTAATGTTATTCCAACATTTTCTTTGAACAGAAAGTTCAAAAACATGACCAGCATTAACCTTGGGTATACACAGCGAATTGAACGTCCCGGAATTTATACGTTAAATCCTTTCGTGGATCGATCAGAGCCAAATTTTGAATCTTCAGGAAACCCCGAACTTGAGGCTGTATTGAGCAACAATTTCGAGCTTAATTATAGCCGCTTTAAAAAGGGATCTATAAATGTGGGCTTAAGTTATAATTTCGCGAACAACACCGTTCAGCAGGTATCGGTTTATAATGAGCAAACACAGATTACCTATACCACTTTCCAGAACGTTGGGAAAAACAAAGTCTTAACGTCCAATATGAACATCAATTTCCCGCTCACCAGCAAATGGAACTTCAGTATGAGCGGAAATGTGGGTTACACAAAACTTGAAGGAACGATTAATGGTATAATGACCCAAAACGATGGATTTACGGGTTACGGCTACGCCAACACCAGTTATAAATTTGAGCATGACTGGCGTGCCAGTGCAACCTTTAACTATGGTGCACCTAGTGTTCTTTTACAAGGTAAATCGGGCAGCTACACCTTTGTTTCAATTGGTGGAAGCAAGGACATCATTAAGGAAAAGCTAACCTTATCCTTAGCCGTCAATAATCCGTTCTCAAAATACAGGTACTATGATACGTTTACAGAAGGACCAAACTTTAGTCAGCGCTCTAGCACACAGTACTTTAACCGTTCTGTCTTTGGAAGTTTAAACTGGCGTTTTGGAAAACTGAAAGATTCCATTAAAAAAGCTCAGCGGAGCATTAGTAATGACGATGTGAAGAGTGGCGGTAAATCTGGCAGTTAACCCTTCGTTTTCTTATTACGGAATAATTTTAGCTCATCACTTTGAACGAAGTAAATATCATATGAAAGCAGCGATCATCACGTGCTACGGCGAAGCCGATGTATTACAATTAGAAGAAAGAGAAATTCCGGTTATTGATAAAAATGAAGTCCTTATTAAAGTGAAAGCCGCAGGCGTAAATCGTCCTGATGTGATTCAACGGCAAGGAAAATATCCGGCGCCTCCGGATGCACCACAAGATATTCCTGGGCTTGAAGTAGCAGGCACCATTGAAAAGGTGGGTGCTGATGTTAAACATTGGAAAACTGGCGACAAGGTATGTGCCCTATTAGCAGGCGGCGGATATGCCGAATATGTTCATGCGGATGCAGGTTTATGTTTACCAATACCTGAAAATCTGAGTTTTACGGATGCGGCAGGATTACCCGAAACGATGTTTACGGTTTGGAATAATGTCTTTCAGCGTGCAAACTTGAAACAAGGTGAATCTATACTCATACATGGAGGTAGCAGTGGCATCGGAATCACAGCGATTCAGTTGGCTAAGTATTTTGGTGCTACAGTGACGGTGACCGTAGGTTCAGATGCTAAGGGCCAATCATGCGTAAACCTGGGTGCGGATCGATTCATCAATTACAAAACGCATGATTTTGAAAAAGAAATGGGCGACTCACCCGTAGACGTGATTCTGGACATTATAGGTGGCGACTATTTTGATAAAAACCTTAATATCCTTAGCCCTGAAGGACGCTTGGTCTATATCAATGCTATGAAGGGGAATATAGTTTCCTTAAACCTCGGGAAAATCATGCAAAAACGCATTACCCTTACCGGAAGCACACTGAGAAGCAGGGAGCTCTCTTTTAAAAGAGCGCTGGCCGCTGAGCTTTACAAAAACGTATGGCCTATCTTAGCTACAGGGCACTTCAAGCCGGTGGTATTTGCAACATTCCCTTTAAAGGACGCTTATAAGGCACATGAATTAATGGAATCAAGTGATCATGTCGGAAAAATAATACTTGAAATTGATTAAATTAAAAAGGGTTGAAATATGCAATCTGCACAATCAACCCTTTTCCGTTTTCCCTGATTAACTTTAGTTAAATTTCACAGAAACCTTATATAGCTTATCATTTGCAACTTTTAGTTGATTGACTGGCATTTTCATCACCTTCCTGTCATAGGTAAGGAAACCATTGATCTCCCCTTCTACGTCGGTCGTCTGTGTATAAACCGCAGCAGATAGGCCTAAGTTAATAAACTCTTCCATACGAACGGTAAATTCATTGTATCGCTTAAACATATCTTCTGGGTTTTTAAAAGTCTGATATCCCCAGTTATCTCTTTGCTGCCAGATGTGGCCGCCTATAGGCAAACCTAAGCCACCAAATTCACCGAGCACAAGGATATATTTTTCACCGAACAGATCTGGCCTGGGCATTGCCGGACTAGGGTAATTATGTAAGTCAACCATGTGTCCAGTAGAATAATAATTGCCTCCGCTTGCACTATTCACTAACCTTGATGGGTCCTTAGCCATTGTCCATTCAGTTATTTCTTCTGTTTTGAATTGACCCCAGGCTTCATTAAAAGGTACCCATACCACAATACTCTGAAAATTATGAAGGGCATTCATAATGGCGTTCCACTCTTTTCTATAGTACCCCTCTGATTCTGGCGTTCTTTTCTGGTCTGTACCACGCTCTAACACACCAGGTCTGGATTCCCAGCCGTTACCAATATTTCCACTTGGCATATCTTGCCACACTAACATCCCAAGCTGATCGCAGTGGTAATACCAACGCGCTGGCTCTACTTTAATATGCTTTCTGATCATGTTAAAACCCATTTCTTTAGTTTTTACTACATCAAATTTTAGTGCTTCATCAGTAGGTGCCGTGTATAGTCCGTCCGGCCACCATCCCTGGTCAAGAGGACCGTACTGAAAAAGAAAAGCGTTGTTCAACATCATTCGCTGAATACCTGCAGCATCTGTTTTCATGGAAATCTTACGCATAGCCACGTAGCTTTTCACCTCGTCTATTGTTTTTCCTTTTCTGATTAAGGCAATCTTCAAATCATATAAAAATGGCTGATCTGGTGACCATAATTTGGGTTTGGTAATTTTTAAAGTCAACCCATTACCCGCAGTCTCCTGCTGTTCAACCACTATATTAGTACCGTCAAACACGGTCACACGGACCATATCTCCAGGTTGGGCATTATTCAAATCCGTTGATACGTTTAGAATTTCCTGATCTATATCTGGTGTATGTTTAGTTGCTGCAATAAATGATTTCGGCACTGCTTCCAACCATACCGTTTGCCAAATTCCTGACACAGGCGTATACCAGATACCTTCTGGCTTTTTAACCTGTTTACCATTTGGCTGAGGTCCATCATTTGTAGGATCCCAAACCCGTATCGCTACCTCCTGTGTTTTTCCTGGCTTTAACAAGGCAGTGATATCGAAATTAAAAGGATCGTAACCGCCCTCATGTGTACCAGCCGGTTTACCATTGATAAACACCTCGGTACGCCAGTCGACAGCACCAAAGTGCAAAAGCACATTGTTGTTTTTAAAGTTAGCTGGTAAAGAAAAATTCCTTTTGTACCAGATAACACTATCTTTTCCAACGGTTTTACCAACGCCCGATAAGGCCGATTCTACTGCAAAAGGAACCAATATTTTACCTTCATATTGTTGAGGTTTAGTTTTAGCATCCACAGTCTCCAACGAGTAATCCCATAAACCATTTAAATTAACCCATTTGTCCCTCACCATTTGTGGTCGGGGGTATTCGGGAAGGGGCTTGCCTGGGTCAACTTCTTCCGCCCACCCCGTCATTATTTTATCCCCGGCTGGCGTCCAGCTTTTATTTTGAGCATAAAGGTTCAAGCTTATTACTACTAAAAAGCCCGTTAAAATTTGTTTCATACGTTGGTTGTTTAGGTGATAATTGGATATATTATTAATTGTTACGTTCGTTATAAGCCTGAGTTAAAGCTTGTAAAAACGTTTTACTATCTTGCGCGCCTGATATCGAATATTTGCTGTCAAGTACGAAAAATGGTACGCCCCTAACACCTACCTGTTGTGCTTCGTAAATATCAGATCTTACCTCATCAGTATAACTTCCATTTTTAAGGGCTATGTCTAGCAGAGTTGCATCTAAACCTATCTCTGTACCTAATTGCAGGAGTGTATCATGGTCGTCGATGTTTTTGCCTTCGGTAAAATAAGCTTGAAACAACCTTTCTTCTGCCTCCAATTGTTTATTAAATTGTTTCGCAAAATGCGAAAAACGATGAGCATCAAAAGAGTTTGCCACCACTGCCTGGTCAAGTTTATACACCAAACCAACTTCTGCAGCCATCCGGGTAACGTATTCGTTAAGCCCTTTCGCTTCTTCAACACTCATTCCCTTGTGCTTTGCAAGGTATTGGTGGATGTTTGTTTTGGGGTCTGTCACCAGATCAGGCGCTAATTGGTAGCTTTTCCAGATTACCTCTATATGTTCCTGCTCAGGAAACTGGGCTAATGCTTGTTCGAACTTCCTTTTGCCGATATAACAAAAAGGACACATCACATCACTCCAAATTTCTACCTGCATTTTATCCTTATCCATATGCTTATTATTTGGGAATTAACTCCTATTTAACAAATATAAAAAAAACTGCCATTCGCCCTTTATCAGGTGACGCTTTTAGTCGCTAGTCTATACGATTACCTAAAAAAAGTCCGGCTATTATGAATGATACACATTTATAATAACCGGACTCACTGGTAACACCAATACACAATAGATCGGTTATCGGTATAACTTATACTACCGTAAGGATCGCATTTAAATCGCCCTAGTATCCCGGGTTTTGAACCAACTTAGGATTTAAAACAAGCTCGGTTGCAGGAATAGGGAAAATGCGGCGGTGTACACCTTCATTCCCTTTTTTGAATCCCCATGCATTTTCATATTTGCCAAAACGTATCAAATCGTTACGTCTCCAGCCTTCCCATGCTAATTCCCGCCCTCTTTCTTCCAACAACAAATCTAAGGTTAAGGTGCTTAGCAGTGGA
>NZ_JAZQNU010000145.1:0-2879 GCF_045627485.1 Pedobacter sp.
TAAGAAGCTTCTATATAATTGAGGTAGGCTTCAACAGCACGAAACACAATACTTCCGGTATTTCCCAGGCTACCTTCTGCATTAGAAGCAAGGTAAGAAAAACCTTTTTTAACAGAATATCCGGTCACATCACGCGTTTCTGCAAGTCCAACAATGTCTGGTCTTCCAGTAAGAAGTGGCGTCCCATCAGGATTATTTTTATCCGTAAGTCTTAATTCACCTGGGCTCTTCATAAAAAGCTGAATTCTGTTATCACGATTGGTTTTTACCAGTTGTACCGAACCATCACCTGCATACCCTGAACCACTAGCATAAATAGGCAACCCGTTACGCATTAAAAAATTGTCTACTAAGCCTCTTGTATAGCCTGTATTACCACCACTGGTGTTGATGTAATGGTTCACATTATGAAAAACACCTTGCGTAGGATCATACCTGCGCCATAATAACACCTCCCCGTATTTATTCATGTCTACATCTGCGAACATGGCTGCATAAGGATTTGCCGAAGAGTTGTACCCATTGTCCTTGGTGTTCGCCACCAAAGGAACCGCATCAGCCACCTGGGCAGCAGCGTCCATGGCCTGGGTTAAAAAGAAGTCGATTTCTGAGTCAATATTAATGCTAAAGCCCTGAACCTTGCCTGTTCCAGGCCAGCCCGGTCCACCAGGTACAAGCGCCGTATTTTTATGATACGTTAACCAGCTGGCTTCATGCAAAGCTACGCGTGACTTAAACAAAAGTGCCGCGTTTTTAGAGATTCTGTTTGTGCCGTTTGGCGCAACTGCTTTCAATAACGTAATGGCCGAATCTAAATCAGATAAGATAAAACGGGCAACTTCATTACGCGGGCGGCGCTGAGATACGTCTACCAACACATCTAATTGATCTGGCAGCGTATTTTTTACAATCGGGAAATCCCCAAATTGTTTAACCTTGTTAAAATAAGTATAGGCGCGTAAGAAATAGCCTTCACCGATATAGTGTGAAATATTTGCAGCAGTACCAGTAAGCTTATTTTCTTTCCAGCGTGGCACAGCCGTCTGGATAAAATAATTGGCATTGCGGATTTGGGTAAAGTCCCAGTTTCCGCCTGCTTGAGGCACACGCCATTCTCCAGGAACCCAAATGTTAGAAATACCAGTGGTAACCTGGTTATCAGTATGGTTGTCGGCGGCAAAAGTTCCCGGATTCCAGCCATCGTGCGTAGGAAAATTATATTGTCCGATGGTGTAAGCGGCAAGATCTGATTCAGTAAACAGGAATTTTTCTGGAGTTACCGCAGACAGCGGCTCCATATCCAGTTGTTTGTTGCAGCCGACGATCGTTGTTCCGCCAAGAAATGCAAGAAGTAGGTATATATAGTTGTTAATTTTTTTCATGACTTTGAATTAGAAAGTTAGGTTAAGACCAAGAGAGTAAATCTGTGCTAAAGGATAGGTTTTACCATCGTTAAAGCCCAAGAGTCCAACAGTTTCAGGATCGAAAATTTTGGTCATTTTGGTAACTGTAAACAGGTTGTCTCCAGATAAATAGAACCTTGCACGTCCAATACCTAGTTTAGACATGAGCGGTTGAGGAAGCGTATACCCTAACTGCAAGTTTTTCAACCTCAGGTAAGCACCATTTTGGATGTACCGGCTTTGTGTAGCCTGATTTTTGGTGGTATTAAAATAAGGCTTGGCAAAATAAGCATCCTGGTTTACACCAGCTAAACCACTGGCTACCATCACCGATGATTCATCGCGGAAATAGTCCATGTGTTCGGTGAAACCGGCAGATTGCCACATCCCGCCACTTGCACCCCAGAAATAAGCGCCATTAGGCATGTAATCACGTTTACCTACACCTTGAAAAAAGGCACGTAAATCAAAACCTTTATAGTCCATCCCCAGGTCAAGGCTATAACGGTAACGCAAAGAGGCATTACCAATAATAGAACGGTCGCCTGTATTTCCTAACACACCAGCACCAGCATCCACTTTTCCATCACCATTAATATCTTTATACATGATATCACCTGCAGTCCAGTTTCCACCCATGGCATTTTGATTGGTTGTCGCTAAATGCGCATCCATCTCAGCCTGTGTTTTCGCAATGCCTACGGTAGTGTAACCCCAAATTTCGTTACTCATTTTATTATTATACCAGGTATCAACATTTCCGGTTGGATTTGGATAATTGGTTACCCGTTGCTGGTCATCAGATAACACCGCACGTACAGAATAACCAAAGTCGCCAATACGGTCCTGCCATTTGGCTTCCACCTCGAAACCGTAAGATTCCATGTCAGCATTATTCACTTGTGGCACTGCAGCACCTAATATAACAGGCAATTCTGGCGCAGGGCCAACCATATCAAAAGTATTGCGTTTATAATAGTCGAAACTTACATTCAGGCGGTTCTTTAATGCCGCCAAATCAAAACCAAGGTTCCAGCTTGCGATACGCTCCCAGGTTAACAAGGTACTTACGAGCCCCGGAGCGCTGGAGGTATTTGGTTTTTGACCATTCAATAACCAGGAACCATTGTTTACGCCAACCGGCATGGTGGTGTAGAACGGGTACCATAAGTCGGTATTCTGGTTACCAAGCTCTCCATAAGAACCCCTGATTTTAAAAGTCTGAATGATATCTTTAATGCCCCAGAATTCTTCTTGTGCCACATTCCAGCCGGCAGAAAATGAAGGAAACAGGTTCCAGCGCTGATCTCTCAAGAACCTTGATGAACCATCGTAACGTGCATTGATTTCCAGCAAATAACGCTCTTTGTAATTGTAATTCAAGCGACTAAAAAAGCCTGTAGTTGCCCAATTCTGGTAACCTCCTGCTATGGCCCTGCTCTCATTGGTGGCAGTATTGATGGTCGGCAATTCCGG
>NZ_JAZQNU010000146.1:0-34334 GCF_045627485.1 Pedobacter sp.
ATGTCGACGATTAAATTATTTGAAAAACCACTTGGAATGCGTGATACATTCCCGCAACCTGTAAGTAAATAGCCACGCTGACCTGTTTCAGCATCTTTTACATTAGAGATGACACTATCTAATGTTGACAAAACTTCGTTGCTCTCTGCAACCAGGGAAGAACTCCTGATCAGGTTGGAAATACTCACATAAGAAGCTAGGGAACTTATAAACAGAACAATTAAAGAGAGGCCAAGTCCGACACGGAGATTCTTTTTTAAAGTTTTTTGCATAGAATTTTACGAATTGCTTTGGGGATGAGGGTCTAATGGGATGGTGAAATAAAACTCTGACCCTTCTCCTAATTTACTATTTACGCCTACCTGACCACCATGCCTTCTGATGATCTCGGCAGAAATATACAGACCTATTCCAAGGCCCTGAAACTGAATGGCTGTTTCTTCTACCCGGAAGAATTTTTCAAAAACACTTTCCTGTTGTGCCGTATCTATGCCGATTCCAAAATCCCGCACACCAACAAACACCTGCCCATTTCTTACTTCGGCAGTAATCCACGCCTCTTGAGTGCCTGGTGCATATTTGATTGCATTGGTTAAAAAATTGATGATCACCTGTTCGATCCGAATTTCATCGCCATACAAGGGAACAGGAATATTTCCCTTTTTAATAATTTTGAAGTCAGGATTGGACTGTTGAAATATCTCGATTACATTATCCAACAAGTCATCCATCTGAAAATGTTTCTTGTTAAATTTAAGCTTTCCACTTTCTATTTTGGAGATATCTAATAGATCTGCAATAAGATCATTCAATTTTTCAAGCTGCAATTGAGCCTTCATTAAATGTCTCTTTACTGTTGGAATATCACCTTTATCTACGCTGCGTTCTAATAGTTGAACATAGCCTTTAACACTAGTAAGTGGGGTTTTTAGTTCGTGACTTGCAATACTGATAAACTCATCCTTTTTATTCTCCGCTATTTTGCGGATTTCAATTTCATCGAGTAATGCTTTTTGCACTTCAATCAACTTTCGGCTTTGCTCATAGATACGGTAAAAGGTCTTAACCTTCAACAATAAAATATCCATGTCAACCGGTTTGGTGATATAATCTAAACCACCAGAAGAGTATCCTTTGGTAATGAACCGTGATTCAGTACTTATGGCCGATAAAAAGATAATGGCTGTTTCTTTGGCCTTACTGTATCCCGATATGGCTTCGGCAACTTCGAACCCATCCATTCCAGGCATTTGCACATCAAGAATGATTAAAACATATTCATTTTTAAGAACCTTCTTAAGTGCTTCCTCACCCGAAGAGGCGGTATCAACCTCGAAATTATGTACCTCTAGAACCTTTTTTAATGAAATCAGGTTTTCGGGTGTATCGTCTACTATTAGGATCATTTCTGAATATCGGTCCGGTAATTTTCTAAGATAGAAAATATACGAAGAGTATAAAAATTATTATTAATTTGATTAAAGATTTGCAGCAGTAAAGGTATCGCCCTGTTTAAAATCGCCGGTTTCAAACCCTTTTTTAAACCAGTACATCCTTTGGGCGGAAGTACCATGAGTAAAGGCATCTGGGACTACTTCACCCTGGGCCTGTTTCTGTAATTTATCATCACCAATGGCATTGGCAGCATTCAATGCTTCCTCGATATCGCCTTCCTCCAATCTGAAATCTTTAAGGTTTTGTGCATCATGAGCCCACAATCCGGCAAAAAAATCAGCTTGAAGCTCTAGCTTCACCGAAAGTTTGTTATATTCTACCTCACTAAGCTGCCGACGGTATTGGTCCATTTTGCTCGTAATACCCAATAAATTCTGCACATGGTGCCCCACCTCATGTGCAATCACATATGCCTGCGCAAAATCTCCGGCAGCACCAAAACGGTCCCTTAGTTCATTGTAAAAGGTGAGGTCGATATACACTTTATTGTCGCCGGGGCAATAAAATGGTCCTACAGCCGAACTTGCGTTCCCGCATGCCGACTGCACACTATTATCAAATAAAGTGAGTACAGGTTTTTCATATGTCAGGTTCATATTGGCAAACTGCTTTTCCCAAACCTGATTTGTTGATTCCAAAACGCCATCAACAAATTTTCCTTCAGCGTCAGTAGGTGTTCCAAGCGGCACCTGCTGTGAGGAGCCGGTTGTGGGTAACTGCCCCACTAAACCGGTTAAGTCTTTGCCAAACAGCAGGCCTAATACCACCACAATAATGCCGACGCCACCGCCAAGCATTTTGCCGCCACCACTCATTCCCCGTCGGTCTTCTATATTACCACTACCTTTACCGAACCATTGCATATTATCTAATTAAATGTTGAAAGCGCATTCATTATCCGTTTGGTAGTTTCAGTAACCCCTAATCGAATAGCAATATCAAATACACCAGGGCCAAATTTACCGCCCACTAACATTACCCTAAACGGTAGCATCAGCTCTCCAGGCTTCAGGTTAAATTGCAATGCCAATGTTTTAAACTGGGCTTCCAATTCTTCTGCAGACAATGCGGGATCCAATTCAGGAATAAAAGCCATAAAAAAAGCCGCTTTTTCAGGCGTCCATTTTGGCTTAACCGCTCCAAGGTCATATTCTTTAGGAGAAACAAAAAAGTATGCACTTTGTGTGACAAAATCCGTCAATAATTGGCAACGGTCTTTAACTAAATCAATTACACTATCTAACACCACAGGATCCGCAGGAACAGGGATATCATTTTTCACAAACAAAGCTTCTACCTGAGGCCTTAATTTTTCTGCGGGCGACGATTTTATCCATTCGTGGTTATACCACTTCGCTTTTTCAAAATCAAACTTCGCACCGGCTTTGCTAATTCGTTCTACAGAGAATCTTTCAATCAACTCCTCCATAGTAAAAATCTCCTTTTCGGTACCGTCGTTCCACCCTAGCATGGCAAGAAGGTTAACAAAGGCTTCAGGCATAAAACCAAGCTCTCTAAAGCCTTGTGTTAATTCACCCGTCCTTGGATCTGTCCAGTTCTGTGCATACACAGGAAAGCCAAGCCTGTCTCCGTCACGCTTGCTTAGTTTACCGTTACCGTCAGGTTTTAATATTAAAGGCAAATGTACCCATTGTGGCATTTCATCTGCCCAGCCTAAATAACGCCATAATAAAATGTGAATTGGCGCTGATGGCAACCATTCTTCGCCCCTAAAAATATGACTGATTTCCATGGCATGGTCATCTGCAACAACTGCCAGGTGATATGTAGGCATGCCATCGGCTTTTAGCAATACTTTATCATCAACCAAATTAGTGTCAAAAGTGACATGGCCCCTGATCATGTCAACAAAAGAGACCTGTTCATCCGCAGGAATCTTAATGCGTATTACGTAAGGAGTGTTTTTTTCCAAAAGATCCGTTACCTCTTCAGCACTTAAAGTCAAAGAATTGCGCAAGTGCATGCGGCTGGCCTGACCATATAAAAAATTGGGAAAGGCTTTACGTTGTGCATCCAGTTCTTCTGGGGTATCAAATGCATAATAGGCATGTCCTGAAGCAACTAAGCGATCTGCGTATTGCTTATAGGTGCCCTTACGCTCACTTTGATGATATGGGCCATAATCGCCACCCTTTTCAGGACTTTCGTCTGGCGTAATTCCACACCAGGCTAAACATGAATTAATATATTCTTCAGCACCAGGAACAAACCTTGTCTGATCGGTATCTTCTACCCTTAATATGAAGGTGCCTTTATGTTGTTTGGCAAATAAATAGTTGAACAACGCAGTACGTACACCCCCCAAATGAAGCCCGCCAGTAGGACTTGGCGCAAACCTTACTCTAACTTTCTTTTCCATAATCTTATTACAAATATATATTTTTTACAGTGTTACCGTTCTATTGATGCGTTATTGAATGCTTATTAGTAATTTGCCATCACAATTATGAACCCTTACGAAAAAAAGCGTCGCTGGAAATTATTTTTACTGGTCTTTGCTATCGTTATTGGCGCAGCATCCGTTATTTATAGTGATTTCTTTGTCAAAAAGATGGAGCAAGAAGAACGGATCCAATTCGAATTATGGGTAAAAGGTACTGAAAAATCTTCACAAGTCTTCGATGATGCCCTTTATGCCGACGTTCTAAATATGATTATCTCCAGCAGTAAGGTTCCGGTTATTTTAACAGATACAACCGGCACCATTATACAAACCTACCTGCGTCTGGACAGTACGAAGACAAATTATATGGATGCTTCTGCAACAGCCACTTACGACCCGGCTTATTTTCAGCGGGAACTGCGGCGCATGAAAGAACAACATGATCCCATGCCCATCAATTACATGGGAACCAAGATGCTCGTTTTTTATAAAGATTCATTTATCCTGACGCAACTGCGCTATTTCCCTTATATACAGCTAGGGGTAATCGGCCTGTTTCTGATTACGGCTTACGTAGCATTCAGTTCAGCCAGAAAATCAGAACAAGACCAGGTATGGGTAGGTATGGCCAAGGAAACAGCACACCAGCTGGGCACCCCCATATCTTCGCTCATGGCCTGGGTGGAACTTATGAAGTCGCGCTTTGATGCCGAAGACGACCCGCTGATTGCAGAGATGGAAAACGATATTAAACGGCTGGAGGTGGTTACCGACCGTTTCTCTAAAATCGGCTCCAAACCAGTGCTGGAAGACCATGTGGTATACCTGGTAATCAGCAATTTTATTGACTATTTTAAATTACGAACTTCCGACAAGATTAAGTTTACCATTACTGGCGACGAACAGGTGCGGGCTTTATTAAATGTTCCTTTATTTGATTGGGTGATAGAAAACCTGCTCAAAAATGCTGCGAATGCTATTTCAAATGAAGGTAGTATTACCGTAAATATCATTGAAAACCTTGCCAAGGAAGAAGTGTTTATTGATGTAAGTGATACCGGAAAAGGCATACAACGCTCAAAGTTTGATGCGGTTTTCCAGCCAGGCTATACTACCAGAAAACGTGGCTGGGGCCTGGGCCTATCATTAACACGACGTATTATAGAAAATTACCATAGCGGTGAAATATTTGTTAAAGAATCAGAAATTGGCAAGGGAACTACGTTTCGTATCATTTTAAAAAGCAGCATCACTTATGAACCGACCACAACCTCACGAATACCCGGAATGGGGAGCGCAATACATCAACCTGGTTGATCAGGATGATGTATTAGTGTTACTGGAAAAGCAAAGTCAGGAATTTCCTGAGTTCTTAAACAACTTCATTGAGAAAGCAGATTATGCGTATGCTCCAGGGAAATGGACCATTAAAGAATTAGCAGGACATATAGTAGACACAGAACGTATTTTGTGCTACCGTTTACTGTGTTTTGCGCGCGGAGAAACCAGCCCGCTTCCCGGTTTCGACGAAGACAAGTATGTTCAGAACGCCCATTTTTCTGACCGTAGCCTGCACAGCATAGGCGAGGAATTCTCCTTGTTACGCAGAGCTAACCAATTCCTTTTCAAATCATTAAACGAAACTGAGCTTAGCCGCAGCGGCGTAGCTTCTGGCAGGACAATTTCGGTTCGTGCAATTCTGTTTGTAATGGCCGGCCATATCATACACCACACAAAAATTATTAAAGAACGTTATGGCGATTTGGTTTAAACCGTTTACTCTTGAAGAGATCAATAACAGGCCCAAAAACCACATTGGTGCTTTGATAGGTATACAGTTTACGGAGTATGGCGACGACTTTATGGTTGGTACTATGCCTGTAGATGAAAGAACCCACCAGCCAGCGGGCATTTTGCATGGCGGCGCTTCGGTGGTGCTGGCGGAAAGCCTGGGAAGCATAGCCTCATACCTTTGTATAGACCCTGATAAATACCTTGCAGTAGGTCTTGAGGTAAATGCTAATCACCTTCGCCCAGTTAAAAGCGGCGTGGTTACCGGAACCTGTACCGCCTTGCATATCGGCGCTAAAACACATGTATGGGAGATAAAAATACGTACCGATAAAGGTAAGCTAAGTTGTGTAAGCCGCTTAACCGTTGCAATCATTCCAAAACCCAAAGACTTGGTGTAAAATTAATTAATTGTATGAAGGCGTGTAACCTGTATCGAAAAAGCTCCGTCTTATCAGCAAATACAATCAATTAATCAAACAATAAATACACCACATTATGGGTCCAGAATTAGTTTTTATCTTTTTAATTATTTGCGCAACAGCAATGGTGTTCGGCATCCGGTACATGTCAAACAAAGAGAAAATGGCAATGATAGAGCGGGGAATTGACCCCGGTGTAGCAAGAGCGCGGCCCACTGCTCCAATGCCTTTCCTAAGCTTAAAATTCGGCTTATTACTTGTTGGATTCGGCATTGGATTATTGATGGCTTTATTTATTACCAGGGGTTTAAGGTTAACTGATGATGAAAGTGTAGCTGTTTATTTTGGCAGCTTAAGCATATTTGGCGGCTTTGGGCTTATTATTTCCTACATGATCGAAAGAAAATGGATGGATTCACAACCGCAGCTTAATCAAGGTAGTTAGTTTCTTGTAAACGCCTCACTGATATGCAGCAGCAAACAGACCTGGAACTTATTGCAGAGATCCTTGCAGGTAATACCGCGTCGTACGCCCAACTGGTTAATCGCCACAAGCGGTTCGTGTTTACTATGGCCTTTAAATTTACTAAAAACAGGGAGGATGCAGAAGAGGTTGCCCAGGACGCTTTTGTAAAAGCCTATAAGGCCCTGGGCACCTTCAAACAAACCTCTAAGTTCAGCACCTGGCTCTACATTATTGTTTATACTACGGCGATGTCGCATTTGAGGAAGAAACGTTTACCCACAGATTCTATTGATGAGGAGAATTGCCATGTACAATTGCAGAATTCCATATCCAGCTACCGTTCAGACGGCGTGGAGAACACTTCCAAATATGCCTACCTTAACCTGGCCATCAGCCAGCTGCTGCCCGATGATGCCGCTATTATCTCTCTTTTTTACCAAGGAGAACAAAGCCTGGACGAAATTGCCGAAATCTTGAATATGGAAAGCAACACAGTCAAAGTCAAACTGCACCGCGCACGCATCAGGCTTAAAGACAAGTTGCAGTTGTTGTTAAAGGACGAAGTAAAAGAGTTATTATGAAAACGATGGAAGAACAAATTTGGGATTATATCGATGGTTTAACTACCGGCGAGGAACGAAGGTTACTGGAAGAGAAGATTGCAACAGATGCCCGGTACGCAGCGCAGTACAAGGCATTGCTGGCCGTTAACCAGCTGTTGCAGCAAACAGAACTCGAAGAGCCATCCATGTCATTTACCCGCAACTTGATGGCGCAGGTAGCACTTGAACCACAACCAATCGCTTTACATACTAAGGTTGATCAGCGTATCATTTATGGCATTGCTGCTATGTTTCTGTTTATCATCGTTGGTTTACTGTTTTACGCCCTAAGTAACAGCAACATATCCATGTCCATGGAGGAAATAACTGTACCGAACCTGCAGGTGAACATTGACATGAACTTCAGCAATTTGATGAATCCAATAGCATTGAAAGTGTTCTTTTGTGTTGATATACTGCTTGCCCTGATATACTTTGACCGGTTATTGAGAAGCCGGACATCAAACCCATAAACAAAAAAAATCCGCATCGGTTGATGCGGATTTTTTTTGTTTATCTGTATTCTACTTAAACTGTATTGGCAATGCTACCGAGGTTTTATCCCATGCGATATGCAAATTTGCGCCACCTGATTGCTCACTAAAATTCATAGACAAAGCTTCCACAGGTTCTGTTAATGGTTTAACAGGAACTTCCACACGTACAATGTCCATAGTTTGATCATAGGAGTAAGCGCCCCAACGATCTGTTTGTTTGTTGACAATCATAGTCCAGGTTTTCTCTCCGGGGATTGCAAATAAGCTGTATGAACCTGCTGGAATAGCTTTATTACCTATTGTTACCGGCTTGAAAAACCTAATATCCACGCTTTCGTTCGCGCCTAAACGGTCAACCTTACCATAAGGAACTAAAGCGCCATAAATCTCGCGTCCTTTTTTTGAAGGCCTGGAGTATACTACTTTTACCACTGGCGACGACTTATCCCCAGCTTTTACTTTAGCTGCATTTACCGGAAAATAAGCAATATCGGCCGGTGTGCCATCTAAGGCAGGAAACTTAACTTCCTGGGCATTTACGGCAAGGCCGAAAAAAGCAACCAGAACAAACAGACTTAGTTTTTTCATACGTTTACATTGTTTTGCTAGGTTAAGAATTAATCATAAGCTTTTAGGGCCTTTAAGCCACAAAGCGTATAACAGGTTCAAAAGAAAAATATTTAGTATTTACGTCCTTTAACAAGATTATGCAGGTATAAAGCTGAAATAATATAACCAATTATTCCACCTAGTATTGAATAGCCAAAACTTCCGGTAGTAATTGCTCCAACTAAAATTCCAAAAAACAGGCCTAATACATAATAAACCCAATCAAAACTTGCTTTATTTTCTTCGTTAGTCATATCATTAATTTGT
Organism: Pedobacter sp.; assembly: GCF_045627485.1. Taxonomy (GTDB): domain Bacteria; phylum Bacteroidota; class Bacteroidia; order Sphingobacteriales; family Sphingobacteriaceae; genus Pedobacter. The sequence continues at coordinate 8,514 of NZ_JAZQNU010000146.1, forward strand.
TATCGCTCAAAGGTATTGAAATAATTTTAATTCGGAAGCGCTGAAATGCACTGCGTCATAAAATGAGAAATACAGCTATGTCGCAGGTGTCCAGGGCCTGAAGCTGTTATCCTCCCGTAAGCACATAATATAGTGTGGTTAAAAATAGAAAAAGTGACCAAGATCGCTTCTGAATCTGGTCACTTTTTCAAAAATTAACTTGATGCATTGGCAGCTGTTCAAACAACCAATTAATAAGTTTAGAATTATTTAACCTTAAGTGAGCAATATAATGAACTTTCTTTGAAACACAAATAATTTCCAACTGATATTACCCGTTTGTTAATCATTTTTGGTAGATTAAGCGCAAATTTCAGCCGATACTATGAACCAAAAACACAAAGCTACCGGACTTAAAGAATCTACTTTTAATAGCGAAGTCGTTTCCCGTTTCGAACTTTACAACAGTTTGTTTCTAACCTTACCATTTTATAAAATTAAGGATACAGGAACACTCCTGCCCCTATTTATAAAACACTGCGAAGAGGGCGTAAAGGCCAGGGAAACATCGGCGCAAATTATCGATTCATTTTTCAGCAAATACACTCACAATTTTACCAATAAGGACGTCATTGACCTATTGTTTAGGTTTATCCAATATATCGAACGCCAGGTGGTCCTTTTTGACGCGGTAGAAGATGCTTCGTTCAGTAAGCTCAATACCATGGACGACCAAAGTTCCCTGCACTCCTATCTTTCTAAGGGTGTAGACAATGAGGCACTGGGTAATAAGGTTAAACATTTAATTGAAGATTTTTCACTACGCCTGGTTTTGACGGCTCACCCTACACAGTTTTATCCGGGGAGTGTGTTATCAATCATAACTGATTTAACGGCCGCCTTAAAATCCAACAATATACTAAGGATCAACGAATTGCTGCAACAACTAGGTAAGACACCTTTTTTTAATAAAACGTCTCCGAGTCCTGTCGACGAAGCTTTTAGTCTGGCCTGGTACCTGGAAAACGTATTTTACTTCGCAGCAGCACAAATTCAGGAAGAAGTTGACCATACTTTGAACGAATTTCAGCTGGAGTCTAAGAAGATTATAGAGCTTGGATTCTGGCCTGGCGGCGACCGCGACGGAAATCCAAATGTACATGCCCAAGATACCTTGCAGGTAGCTAAAATGTTGCGCCAGATTCTATTCCGCTGTTATTACCGTGATTTCAGAAACCTAAAACGCCGCATTACCTTCCGGGGAGTGGAAGATACCATCGCCTTGGTGCAAGAAGTATTGTATAAAAATGCTTTTGACACCAATACAGCGTTTGAAAACATTTCCGAGACACTGATAGGCCATTTAGAAAATATTAAAACCACCCTGGTGGAAGATCACGATGGCCTGTTTGTAGGCATGGTTGATGACTTAATCAGAAAGGTAGACCTTTTTGGTTGCCATTTCGCTTCGCTTGACATCCGTCAGGATAGTCGTGTATTGCGCAATGTGCACGCCTTTTGCCGCCAATGCCGACCAATTATTTCCATGTATCCGGAAAACTATGGCGATTTAAGCGAAGTCGAAAAAATCAATTTACTCACCTTTAAAAGTGCAAAGGTGATTTACCCCGAAACCGATGATGAGCTGATTAAAGATACCCTTGAAACCATCAGCGAAATTAAAGCAATACAGAAAAGCAATGGTGAGCTGGCGGTTCACCGCTTCATTATCAGTAATTGCCAGCAAGCAAGTGATATTTTACAACTTATGGAGTTGTTTCTTTGGAATGGCTGGGAAGAGGAAAACCTGAACATTGATTTTGTGCCGTTATTTGAGACCGTTAATGACCTGGAAAGTGCCGATGAGATCATGAGGACGTTGTACAGTCATCCGTTTTACAAACGACACCTGGAGAAACGTGGCAACAAGCAGGATATTATGCTCGGATTTTCAGACAGCACCAAGGATGGTGGTTATTTAATGGCCAACTGGTCTATTTTCAACGCCAAGGTGGCCCTTACTGCAATAGCTAATGAGTACAACATCCGCCTGGCATTTTTCGATGGCCGTGGAGGCCCACCTGCAAGAGGCGGTGGTAAAACACACCGTTTCTACGCATCTATGGGAAAAGAAATCGCCAATAAAAATATACAGCTCACCATACAGGGACAAACCATCAGTTCACAATACGGCTCAATTGACAGTGCAGAATTTAACATGGCACAACTGATCAATGCGGGTATTTCATCAGGTATTCGTGAGAAACACAACGTGTTGTTGGATGAGGTAAATAAGACCTTATTGGATGAGATGGCCGACGACAGTTACGTCTCTTTCCTGGCATTGCGCCAGCACCCCCAGTTTATGAGTTATTTGCTTAAATTTTCTCCTTTAAGCCTGCTTTCTAAAATAAACATCAGCAGTCGCCCGGTAAAACGTAATTCTGGTGAACGCATGAAACTGGAAGACCTGCGCGCTATCGCCTTTGTTACTTCATGGGGCCAGCTTAAACAAAATGTCCCTGGCTTTTACGGTGTTGGTACCGCTTTAAAGAACCAGGAAATTGCTGGCAATTGGGATAAAGTGCAAAGGACCTATCATGAATCAGGTTACTTTAAAACCATCATTGATAACTGTATGATGTCAATGAGCAAATCGGACTTCAATATTACGGCGCATCTGGCCAACGATAAGGAATTTGGTGATTTCTGGAATATTTTACATGATGAGTTCGAATTATCGAAAACCATGCTTTTAAAATTGTCGGGACAAGCTTACCTCATGGAAAATTACCCCGTAGAACGCAGTTCAATCGCTATGCGGGAGAAAATCATACTTCCACTGGTTCTCATCCAACATTATGCGTTAAGTCATCTGAACGACCAGGAGCATACAGCACAAGAAGCTGAATCTTATGAAAAACTAGCCATCCGTACGGTGTACGGCATTGTAAACGCTGGACGAAATTCGGCATAGGCAAATAAAAAAGCCTGCTCATCATTCGGTAATACCGTAGATGAGCAGGCTTTTTTTTGTGAAGGAGACTAGTAAATGATTTTACCAGCTGAAGTAACGATTGATGCAATTCTAACCGCATCAAAGATTCTTTCTTCTGTTGCGCCTAAGCCAAGGATAGAATTCTCATGTGCATTAACACACATTTCACAACCATTAACAGCAGATACTGCAATGCTCATCAATTCAAAAAATTCTTTTCCAGTAACCGGGCTACTCATTAATTGCATGCGTACACGCGCAGGAATCTGTGTATATTTTTCTTTTCCGGTAAAGTGACGGAAACGGTAAAACACGTTGTTCAACGCTAAAAGGGAAGCACAACCAGCTGCTTCAGCAACTTCTTCTGCAGTAGCCTCTTTTGCTAATGCTTGCTTTTCAAAAAAGTTGGTTAAAACAGTATTATTATTATTCACTGCAATGCTTAAAGCAAGCAATGCACATTCTTTCTCTGATAAGTGAGCCGAAGTTAGTGTACTGGTGAAGTTAAGTTTTAAATCACGTACATATCTCGAGTTTCCGTTTTCTAAAAGCGTTAAACTTGCGTTTCTATAGTCGGCTTCAACTCCAACTATGGCTAATAATTCTTCTATTGTTTCTTTTACTGCACTCATGATATTGCTAATTTTAGGGTAAAAAAAATCCCTGCAAATATGCATTTCCAGGGATTTCTTATAATTAATAGAATTAAGCGCTTAGTGTTTCCTGACCTTTTTCCCAGTTACAAGGACAAAGTTCGTCAGTTTGTAAAGCATCAAGAACTCTGATTACTTCTGCTACGTTACGGCCTACACTTAAATCATTTACACTTACCCAACGAACGATACCTTGAGGATCGATAATGAAAGTTGCACGGTAAGCGATTTTTTCATTCGGCTCTAAAATATCTAAAGCCTCAGCAAGAGATTTTGAAGTGTCTGCTAACATAGGGAATTTCAAACCACGTAAATCATCGTGGTTGTTTCTCCACGCTAAGTGAACAAACTCTGAATCTGTTGATGCACCGATCAATTTTGTATCACGGTCACGGAATTCACCATAGTGGTTATTAAATTCAGCGATTTCAGTCGGGCATACAAAAGTAAAGTCCTTTGGCCACCAGAACATACATGTCCACTCGTTATTATCGTTAACTAAGGAGTCAGAAGTTAATGTTTCAAACTCTTTACCTTTTTCTAAACTTACTACTGCTGTCTTTGAAAATGATGGAAATTGTTGACCTATGTTTATCATAATTTTTTTAGTTTTTTTCTAATGCAAATGTACGGCTATATCTCCTTAATTACAACGAAACCTACCTTAATGTAAATACGAATATTCGATAGCCATATAGACAAAAACTATATTAAAGCTATTACTTTATAATCCGTCCGGTTTGGTCTACTTTCACATCGAATGGCTGTAGGTAATCATTCAGTAAAACACCTAGTTCCCGGCGGATAAGCAGGTGTTCTTCATCAAATGGCGACTTAAACTTATAGCTTTTCTGCCAGTTGCGGGAAACTTCCTTAGTCACTTGTGCCACTGATCTGTTGCTTAAGTAACAAATTAATGAAATAGTATGCTTCAAGCTTGTTGGAGCGTCGGCGTGATCTGCATACCAGATGGGTGTTTTATAAAATAGTGCCGTTAGCGGTTCCTTAATCTCCAGGAGTGATGCTGGATTTTCCGGTTGAAACAAAGCTTTTCCTTCAGCCAGTTTCACCGGCATCGTTCCTGTCAGCGAAATCACCTGCAGGGCACGCCAGTTAGAATCAGAGGGAATTACATCTGCCAACGGCACCAAAGCCTGTTTGTAATTTAGCAATTCGCCTTGTATGGCCTTTAAGTTTGCTTTGCTGGTTTTAGTTTTATAGAACGCGGCATAAGCCGCCAGAGCACCTCCGGCTTGTCCGGCAGCCATGCTGTGGCTCAGGTCCTTCAGTTCCACATAATTCTCCTGGCCGTCAACAAGTAGTTGCGAAAGGATCAACACGGTGGCATTTCCATTCACTGCGCTAAGGTAGTCGCCACTGGCCACACTGGTGCGGTAAAGTGTGTTGTCGTAAGTAAATGGCATCCAGTTAATCTGTTTGTCCACACTTACACCTGGTAATGCATCAGGTGCTGCATGAACAAGCACTTTTGCCTTTATAGTTTGCCCGTTATTTAAGCGTAAGGTCCAGCTACTGCCTGAGCGGCTAACTTTAGTATAGCTAAGATTCGGTAGAATCTGGAGGTTAGCCGTGCTGTCGGCCCATTTTTTTAAAACAGCACGCTGGTCAAGCAGGCGATCAGCCTGTTGACGCTTGCGGTATTCCGCAGCAATTCCTGACTCCAGGTTTTGTGAAGATGGTTTAATGTCAAAGCCTGACTCAGATAAAAGTATCGTTGTTTTCACGCCCGATACCGCCGATTGAAGGCCCGATGCCCAGGCCGCATTTCCGTTTCCTAATACCAGCACATCTGTTTTAAGGGTTTGTGCCTGTAACCCGCATGTGTAACCTAAATAGGCAACTAGACAAAGGAGGAATCTTTTCATAGTGTTGATTTACAACACAAATATAAACTATCCGATCCTTACTGAGGTCATCGTTAAAGAACCGCCAACAGCTTTATCATTAAAAAGTGTTACTTGTTCGTCGTCTTTTTTTAGTCCAAGGGTGTACAACAAAGGCAGGTAATGCTCTGGTGTCGGAATAGCCAGTCTTGCGGCATGGCCTAAGCGCTCAAAATGTATTAAATCATCGTGTTGACCGGCCAAAATTGAAGTTTTAAACCGATCATTGATGTCGAGCGCCCAATCAAAACCGCCACCGTTAATCATGCCCCAGTCCATCATGCGCAGATTGTGCACCATGTTACCACTTCCCATAATCAAAACGCCTCTTCTTCGCAGTGCCAACAACTCTCTGGCCAGCTCATAATGAGCCGCTGGCGATTTTGTATAATCCATGCTCAGCTGTAATACCGGGATGTTTGCCAATGGATACATGTGCCGAACAACCGTCCAGGCACCATGATCCAAACCCCAGTCATGATCCAGCCCTATCGAAGTTCCCTTTACCATTGCCGCTGTTTCAGCAGCCAGCTTCGGATCGCCTGGTGCCGGGTACTGCACATCATACAAGTCCTGGGGGAAACCTCCGAAATCATGAATAGTTTGTGGAAAGTCCATTGCCGTCACAAACGTACCCCTGGTAAACCAATGTGCAGAGACAACGATAACCGCTTTAGGCTGTGGAATATGGCTTGCCACTGCAGCCCACTCACGACTAAAGACATTGTTCTCAACGCCATTCATAGGCGATCCATGCCCGATAAATAATACCGGCATTAGCGTTTCCTGCTCAGGAAGCGTAGAAGACAAGTTTTTTATGGTTGATAAATCCGACATGATCGTTTATGATAGTACACCACAAAAATACAACTCACCAGCCCCTGCATCATTGATGTAGGGTAAGAAATACCCCGCTACTTGATCGCGTTAAAGAAATTAAACTCTACACGTGCCAGATACATGTTTTTATTGTACCGGTTGTCTATTGCACCCGCCAGCTGGAACCGATAGCCCAGGTCTATGCGTGTTCTGCTATTGATGATCACCTGCACGGCCGGCGCCAGGTCTACATACGATCTGCCATTAGCAGGGTTAGTTGCACCCAAGGCTTCCAGGTACACATTGAAATTCGGCTGGTTATAGTCTTTGTAAACCACAGGAAGTAACAGGTAACCTGAAGACAGGCTATAACCGATCAGCTGATCAGGTTGTGGTGCGCCCAATACCTGACGGGAATCCTTTTGAAAAGCTTTGTTGTATGTTACTGAAGCTGAAATTGCGAGCTTGTGCAATAACTGTGTGGCTATAATACCGGTATTAAAACCGCTGTTATCTCCTTCCAGGTTAATATCTTCGGTATAAACCGGGCGTTTACTGGTGCTGATCCGGCCAAATGCCGCCATACGGAAATGACTTTGAATATCGTCGGCTGAATAGAAACGATATTTCCCATATATGCTCCCTCCTTCCAGGCGGTAACGGCCATCCATATCAGAAGTAAAACCCTGTGCATGGAGCATAAAATTTTTATTGAAACCAAACATTACTTCCGCGATGCTGCGGCTCTTAAATTCGGGATTAACCATACCCTCGTTGGTAATACGAACGCCAATAGATTTGGCAGACATATTACTGGCGGGTTCTGTAAACACAAAAAGTTCCTGTGCCTGAATAGTATTGATGGCTCCAGCCATCAATACTATCATGATGATGTACTTCATATCAGGCTAATACTATATACTTAAATGATAGATACGTGTATTTTTGCCATTCACCATTCCCTTACCACTCGCATAAGTGGGTGTGTTGAACTTAGCCGCATTCTTTTTAAAAGCAGCCTGAGAAACAAAGTTTTTATCGAGAACAGTCGCTTTTACCGGTCCGTTTAACACTTTGTTTTTGGTGTTTAAAAAGCGGTAAGCCACATTGCCAGAACTGGCAATTCCCTTGTCGTCAACTTTTAACTGGCTAAAATCAAAGGTAGCTTCCAGCGCCCCCACAGAGAAACCCGCGTCTTCAACCTTCTTTTTAATAAGGTCCAGGTTTACAGGCTGTCCTTTTTTGAAAGATAATACAAAGAGATTTTTATTGAGATCAGGCTTTACGTCTGTGATAAAATCGAGGGTTCTCAATGATTTTTCAGTGGCTTTAGAACACATGGAACAGGTTAAACCCGTTACTTGTAAATCAACAGTGGTAATTTGTTGTGCAGATGCAGTGCCTGCAAACAGCAGGAATATAAATAGATTAAGAATCGTTTTCATGATAAATTAAATTGAAATGTTAAACATAGGATAGCCTGTGGCTTAAGCCAGTATCCTTAAATTTTAAAATAACATTCCTAATTTAATTCCGAAAAATGCAGTTCATAATATGCAGCGATATTTTTGAACTGAGCGGTGGGGCTTTATTTTCTACCTGACCAAAGAAGTTTGGTAGTAGTGACTGGATGAAATTAGCGATAATCGGTGTAATGAACAGCGTGATGCTAAAGTTTTTCGGCAAGTCAATCTTTTCACTGGACTGATGATGATCTGTAACTTTCGCCTCTACGGTTTCATTTTTACAGCAATTGTCATTCTTGGCCATCTCCTTGCCTTCCATCGCCTTACAAGCATTACATGCCGCCTGTTCGGTAAACCTTACAGAAGAAAGTTTACCACCACAAAAATGCAAACTCATGGCAATGCCTATTACACTCACTAGGTAAAAAGCACACAATCCAAAAGCTATTTTTTCCCGCATTTTCATCGTCGTTCCAAAATTAACAAATAAATTTTAATAAACACCAAGCTTCTACGGCTACATTTTTAAATTTGCCTATTAATTTGTTTAACCATAGCCTTGCCATGAAATACCTCTTAACTGTCTGTCTATCTTTTCTTTTACTAGGCGTAAACGCCAAAAAACCAACTCATCAATATGTTCGCGTAAATACCAGTTATGGGCAATGTGTGATTAAACTCTATAATGAAACACCCTTACACCGGGATAACTTTATCAAGTTGGCAAAAAAGGGTATTTACGACGGCACTTTGTTTCACAGGGTCATTAAAGATTTTATGATTCAGGGTGGTGATCCGGATTCAAAAAATGCGGAACCAGGTAAAATGCTTGGCGAAGGAGACGTTGGTTATACGGTTCCGGCAGAGTTTAATGACAGTCTCTTCCATAAAAAAGGGGTTCTGGCTGCAGCACGTGACAATAATCCAGACAAGGCATCAAGTGGCTGCCAATTTTATTTGGTGCAGGGAAAAGTCTTTACTGATGAACAGCTTGATGCCCTGGAAATCAAACGTCTAAAGTTTAGGATTCCTGAATCACAGCGTGAAGTGTATAAAACCATTGGTGGAACCCCTCATTTAGACCGGAATTATACCGCTTACGGCGAAGTTGTACAAGGGTTGGAACTTATAGACGCAATAGCAGCGGTAGTTACAGACCCAAATAATCGTCCGCTAACTAACGTGAGCATGACCGTAAAGGTGCTCAGAAATAGAGAAGCAAAAAAACTAGAGAAAATATTGAATAAAAGAACTGCCTCATGAAGATCATCTCCTATAACATAAACGGCATCCGTGCTGCTGTAACTAAAGAATTTTTGGGCTGGTTAAAAGCCGTTAATCCCGACATGGTCTGTTTACAGGAAGTAAAAGCCCTGCCGTCACAAATTCCCGATATCATTACCGTCATCGAACAATTGGGGTATACCCATTACTGGTGCCCGGCAGAAAAGAAAGGATATAGCGGCGTGGCCATTTTTAGTAAAATTAAACCCAATCATGTAGAATATGGTTGTGGTGAAGAATGGATAGATAAAGAAGGACGCGTTTTAAGGGCCGATTTTGACAACTTTTCCTTAATGAGCCTATACATGCCTTCCGGGTCAAGTGGTGACGAACGGCAGTCTAAAAAGTATGAATTCATGAAGTTTTTCGATGGGTATATAGAAAATCTGCGTAAGGAAATTCCTAACCTGATTATTTCCGGCGATTATAACATCTGTCACACAGCCATTGACATCCATAATCCAAAAAGCAATGCCAATTCTTCCGGATTTTTGCCCGAAGAACGAGAATGGATGGAGTTGTTTTTAAACAATGGCTTTATCGACACCTTCAGGCATTTTAACAAAGACCCACATCACTATACCTGGTGGAGTTTCCGTGCCAACTCTAGAGCAAAGAACCTGGGCTGGCGTATCGATTACCATCTGGCTACCCTGCCCATGCTGGATAAGTTACAAAATGTGACCATACTACCGGATGCTGTCCATTCAGACCACTGTCCGGTATTACTGGAATTAACTCCATAAAAAGCAAATCATGCTGTTCAGAACGCACTACTGTAGCTAACCCGGACAGCATGATTTAAAATTATTTTACTGTTATGCTTTTTGCGCTTTTGCCTAGTTAAAAACGAAAACACCTTCAGGGGTGAGGCACAGATCCAGACGCACATCATGTTCATCAGCATCTGAAATTTCTTCCTCAGGCGGAAACAAAGAAATACCTATTTTTTTTGCTGTTGTGCCTCGCAAGAAACGATCATAAAACCCTTTTCCATAACCTACACGCTGGCCTTGCCAATCGAATGCCAGCAAGGGAACAAGAACCATATCAATATCTCCTGTATGCGGGTCTGCAGCTTGAGGCTCCAGAATATCATAAATGTTTTTCACCAGGCTATCCGCACCGGTGTATTCATGGTGGGTCATCAAAGCGGTATCAAAGTCAGATCTGGGAACAAGAATTTTAATGGAAGGGTGGTTAGCATGCAACCAATCGATAAACAGGTACATGTTTGGCTCCATTTTCTTTTCTATTGGGAGAAAAAGGTGTAACACCCTGATACCAGAAAAGTCGAGCTGTGTAAAATGAGCAAGTATTTGCTCACTAAGGTCCTGTAATTCTTCGGGTGATAAAGCGTTTCTACGTGCGGTTGCTGTTTTTCTGATGGCGGCCTTTGTCATTTGAAAACAAAGATAAAAAAAGATGGCTTCGGGAACCACTCCGAAGCCACAATCAACCTAAACCTAAAACTAAACTATGAAAACTCTTATTTAACTCTTTCTATATAATCACCTGTACGTGTATCAACCTTTATTTTATCGCCCTGGTTGATAAACATCGGGACTTTTATTTCTACTCCGGTTTCTACAGTTGCGTATTTTAAGGCATTTGTAGAAGTATCGCCCTTTACTGCAGGCTCCGTATAGGTAACTTCTAATTCAACATGCGATGGGCACTGCGCCATAATCGGCTCGTCGCTTTCAAAGGAAATCATCACTGTCATCCCTTCTTTTAAGAATTTAATAGAAGATCCGAATAAAGCCCTGGGAACATTAAACTGTTCAAAGGTCGTATTATCCATCACGACTAAGAAATCTCCATCGTCATATAAATACTGGTAATCGTTGGTCTCTACTCTACAGATCGAAACTTCTTCGTCTGTTCTGAATCTGTACTCCACCAATTTGCCAGATTTAATATTTCTCATTTTTGCCTGGTAAAACGCTCTCAGGTTGCCTGGAGTACGGTGAATTAATTCTTCCACCTGTACCAACTCTCCGTTAAAACGAAGAATATTTCCATTTTTTACTTCTGATGCTTTTGCCATTACAAATTGAAATTGTGTCTAACTTTCGACCCTATTTCGTGCCGCAAAGGTAAGGACTATTTATATATTCTACAATAATAAATTTGAAATATTTTTCATAGACTAATGTACTCCAAATTATGTGACATTAGCATTAGAAAACGGGCGGTTTAAGTAATTGTTTTGTAATCTGTAACCTGTATCAAATGGTCACAAAAATTGTACTCGACTTCCTGGTTGGAGCAAACTACGACTAACCTGTTTTTAGCATAATCACCAATCAGTTGGTGATACCAGTTTACACCTTGTACATCAAGGTTTGAAGTCGGTTCATCCAGAAGTAAAATCGGCGTGTCAGAACAACAAGCCAGGGCAAGTTTCGTCCGTTGTTTCATTCCCGAACTAAAGTATTTCAGGGGCTTATCCTGCGATTTTGCCAATCCCAGGCGGTGTAATACCTGTTCCGCATCCATGCCCTGCTGAAATGCTTTAAATTGAAAGTGAAAGTCAATAGTTTCCTGCAGACTAAACTCTTCAATCAGGTCCAGGTAAGGGGCAGCAAAACTAATGTACTGGTAAATTTCATCCACCAGTACAGCTTTGTCTTTATAGTGGTAATCAATTTTGCCTTCCGAAGGGCTTAAATTACCTAATACCACACTTAATAAGGTCGACTTACCTGAACCATTAGGCCCAAGAATGGCATACTTCTCTCCCGCTTTAAATTGGTAGTTGAAGTTCCTGAAGATCCATTCCTGGTTAAATCGTCGGCCGGCACCTTTTAAGTCGATTGTCATGGTGTTATTTAGTTGCCAGAGCCGAAGCCTTTCATCACGCCACGGTTAGAGTTTCTGATAAAATCAACAATCTCATCACGAATCTCCGTTGGCTTAAATTCAGCTTCAATCATATCCAAAGCCTTGGTTACATTATTGTGTTTAACAAACAGCACGCGGTAAATCTCCTGAATTTCGTTGATTTTTTCAGAAGAGAAACCTCTCCTTCTTAAACCTACAGAGTTAATCCCTACATAAGATAAAGGTTCACGTGCAGCTTTAACATAAGGTGGTACATCTTTTCTCACCAGTGAACCACCGGTAACAAATGCATGTGCCCCAACTTTAACAAACTGGTGTATAGCAACCAGGCCAGCCAATACCACATAGTCACCAATGGTGATGTGACCTGCTAACGTGGTGCTGTTAGAAAATATACAGTAATTTCCTACCTCACAATCGTGGGCAACATGTGAATAGGCCTGTATTAAGCAGTTGCTGCCTATTACGGTCCTCCATTTATCTTTCGTGCCTCTGTTAATGGTTACGCACTCTCTGATCGTGGTATTGTCACCAATCTCAGCAGTGGTTACCTCTCCGGCAAACTTTAAGTCCTGTGGAATACCTGATATCACAGATCCAGGAAAAATACGGCAGTTTTTGCCAATACGGGCGCCATCCATGATGACTACGTTGGACCCAATCCAGGTTCCTTCTCCGATGACAACGTCTTTGTGGATCACCGCAAAAGGCTCAATGACAACATTGTCAGCAATTTGTGCCTGAGGGTGAATATATGCTAATGGTTGGATCATATGGTGCGTTCACTTTCTTTAACTTTGGAAATCTGGGCCATCATTTCAGCCTCTACTACTATTTTCGTACCAACCATTCCCACACCTTTCATTTGTGCAATTCCTCTTCTGATAGGTTCAACCAGGTCACACCTGAAAACAATCGTATCGCCAGGTAACACCTGTGCACGGAAACGAACATTATCGATCTTTAAGAAGTAGGTAAGGTAATTTCTCGGATCAGGAACAGTACTTAATACTAAAATACCCCCTGTTTGTGCCATGGCTTCAATTTGTATAACTCCTGGCATTACCGGTGCACCGGGAAAGTGTCCTTTAAAGAACTCTTCGTTCATGGTTACGTTTTTAACGCCTACCACATGGGTCTTTGTCAATTCAAGAATCTTGTCTATGAACAAAAATGGTTGTCTGTGTGGCAGAATATCCATAATCTGCACCACATCATACAACGGCTTTGCCGCCGGATCATAAACATGTTGTACTTTTTTCTTTTTTTCTTTTTTAATGGCTGCTTTGATCTTTTTAGCAAAGGCCACGTTGGCCGCATGCCCCGGACGGGCAGCCATAATATGACCTTTTAAGTGTACGCCTACCAAAGCAAGGTCACCAATCATATCTAAAAGCTTATGTCGTGCTGGTTCGTTCTGGAAACGCAGCTTCATATTATTTAAAATTCCTTGCGGCGCAACGTCGATTTCAGTCCTGTTAAATATCGTAGCAAGGTGGTTTAACTCCTCCCGGGTTACTTCTTTATCCACGATCACAATGGCGTTATTTAAATCACCCCCTTTAATCAGGTTGTTCTTCAACTGATACTCCAGTTCATGAAGGAAACAAAAGGTGCGGCAGGAAGCAATTTCTTTTTTAAACTCAGCAATACTAGACATCCCTGCATGCTGACTTCCTAAAACAGGAGAATTGTAGTCAATCATACAAGTAAACCTGTAGTCATCCAACGGCATGGCTACGATCTCCACTTTACGGTCCGCTTCCGTATAAGTAATGTTATGTGGTATTTGAAAATACTCACGATCCGCTTCCTGTTGAACAACTCCTGCGCTTTCCAGTGCTTCCAGAAACATAATGGCGCTTCCATCTAAAATAGGTGTTTCCGGACCGTCAAGCTTCATCAGCACGTTATCCAGGTCCATCCCTACCAGCGAGGCCATCACATGTTCTACCGTACTTACACTTGCCCCATTTTGCGAAATTGTTGTGCCGCGGGCGGTATCAGTTACATTATCGCAATCTGCATCTACAACGGGCTGGCCAGGAAGATCAATTCTTTGGAATTTAAAGCCGTGGTTTTCCGGAGCAGGACAAAAGGTTAAGGTAACATTAACACCGGTATGTAAACCGACTCCACTTACTGAAACCTCACCTTTAATGGTTTTTTGTTTAACATTCATTGTTTCTGATTGTATGCTACTTAGTATTATTTAATAACGATAGTTCTTTTAGCTTGGCTTCCAACTGCACAATCCTTTGTTCAAGGGTCGGCAGCTGTTTAAAGATTACAGATGCACGCATCCAATTTCTTAATGGTTGCGCCGGGCTACCGTGCCATTGTTTGTTTTCTTCGCTAATGTTAAAGTTTAACCCCGCTTGTGCACCGATTTGTGTGCCTTTGGCCAGCGTCAAATGACCGGCTATACCAACCTGTCCGCCAATTACAGAATTTCCGCCCAGCTTGGTACTGCCAGAAATACCTGTCTGTGCAGCAACAACGGTATGTGCACCCACATCAACATTATGTGCAATCTGAATCAGATTATCCAGTTTTACCCCTTTTCGGATAAAAGTAGAACCCATCGTTGCACGATCAATAGAGGTGTTAGAGCCAATCTCCACATCATCTTCGATAACTACATTTCCAATCTGTGCAATTTTACTATAAGTTCCGTCAGCTTGTGGGGCAAAACCAAAACCATCACTCCCAATTACCGTATTGGAATGAATGGTAACCCGTTTCCCTAATACAGAACGGTTGTATATTTTAACCCCTGGAAGCAAAACACAATCTTCGCCTACCTTCGAATAGTCACCGATAAATACATGCGGATAAATCTTGGTATTATCGCCTATCTCTACAAATTCAGAGATGTAAGCAAAAGCACCAATGTAAACATTCTTCCCAATTTTTGCTGATGGATGTATAAAGCTGGGCTGTTCAATACCCGAGCGATTGGCAGTTTGACTTGTTACTTCTTTATATTTACCTAACAATACAGAAAAAGCACTGTAAGGATCTTTTACCTTAATTAAGGCACAGCTAACCGGCTGCGCAGGGACAAAATCATCCCCTACAATCACTACTGAGGCAGCAGTTGTATACAAATAATTCTCGTACTTGGGATTTGACAGGAAGCAAAGTGCCCCAGGTTTACCGTCCTCTATTTTAGAAAGCTCCGCCACCTGAACGTTTTCATTACCCACTACGGTTCCACTTAATAGCTCGCTAATCTGCTTGGCAGTAAATTGCATTTTACAAAGGTAAATGTTAAATTGATATGAACAAATAAACCCATTTTGCAGCGGTTGTGCTACAAACACAAGGAATATATCTGCAAAAAAACGGAATTAAAATGAATTGTTTTGTTAAAAGACCTTAAATAATACGAGGATAACAAAGTATATATTTTCTTACCGTTTTGTCTAATGATTCTAAATTAGATAAATCTGAGGCTTTTACAATGTCAATCAGTGTGTTATTTTTTAATAAGATATTTATGTTACCACAATCGGCATTATACGCTCGATTTGTGATCACATCAGTGAACACAAAATATTCAGCCTCCTCCATACTAATTTCATATACCGCAGCCACATTCTCCTTTAAAAAATTTACCCTTTCCGCTGTTACAGGTTCGAACCCAATCTCTGTTTTTAATAACGACCGGGTCGTCAACATCTGGCATAATTTCGACAACACACGGTCCGGGTGTTCCTGCCACACTTTAATGGCCGCAAAAATATCCTGGTCATCCAGCTTAACAAACTGTTTCAAATGGATGTCATGGCTAAAAAACTCATCCGGAGAGATGTCTTTGACCAGAAAATGATGCAGGGCTGGCGTGGCAAATAAAGTTTCCCCACGTAATGCAAGTTCCCGTGCCCGCGCCAGGATTTTAACCAATAACTGCTCACCCGCAATTACTGTTTTATGCAAATAAACCTGCCAGTACATGAGCCTTCTGGAAATCAGGAAGTTTTCAATGGAATAAATCCCTTTTTCTTCAATCACCAGGTGATCATCCACTACATTAAACATCTTGATAATGCGGTCAAAACTGATTACACCCTCACTCACCCCGGTAAAAAAACTATCCCGGTTCAGGTAGTCCATGCGATCAAGATCCAGCTGACTAGAGATTAACTGGTGCAGAAAAGGCTTCTTCCCATCACCCCTGAATACCGTTAGGGCATTGGTTAACCGCCCCTCGAATTCATCATTCAGTTTCTTCATCAGCAACATGGAGATATCCTCATGGTGTATGCCCTTAACCAGGCTATGCTCCAGCGCATGTGAAAAGGGCCCGTGACCTACATCGTGTAGCAAAATCGCTATTGTGCCCGCCTCTTCCTCTTCTTTTGTCACAACATGGCCCTTACTGCGTAATACTTCTATCGCAAGGCTCATGAGGTGCATAGCACCCAAGGCGTGGTGGAATCGGGTGTGCAAAGCACCCGGATACACCAAATGCGTCATCCCCAATTGCTTGATATAACGCAGACGTTGAAAATATGGATGTGAAATCAGGTCAAAAACCAGTTCTGACGGTATATTTATGAAACCGTATACAGGATCATTTATTATTTTCTTTTTGTTCAATCTGCCCCAAATAAATTATACGGTACAAAAATTGCTAATTTTATCCATAAATTAGAAAACATAATGCAGGAAACCAAAATTCTATGGGCAGACGATGAGATCAACTTATTAAAACCACATATATTATTATTGAACGAAAAAGGCTATCACGTTACAACTTTTACCAACGGAAATGATGCCCTGGAAGCGTTCAGTAAAGAGCATTTCGATCTGGTTTTTTTAGATGAGAATATGCCTGGACTAAGTGGCCTGGAAACTTTATCAGCCATAAAAAACCTTAACAGCGAGGTTCCGGTGGTTTTAATTACCAAAAGTGAAGAAGAAAACCTGATGGAAGACGCCATCGGTTCCAAAATAGATGATTACCTCATCAAACCGGTAAACCCTAAACAGGTGTTACTGACCATCAAAAAAATTATTGACAATAAACGACTAATCAGCGCAAGAACGTCCATGGCGTACCAGCAGGATTTCAGGCGCCTTGGCATGACCCTAAACGATAAGCTAAGCTATGAGGAATGGGTAGATGTCTATAAAAAGCTTGTTTTCTGGGAACTGGAACTCGAAAAACTGGATGATCCGCAAATGCATGAAATTCTGACCATGCAAAAATCAGAAGCGAACATGCAGTTCTCCAAATTCATCGAAGACCATTATTTAGGCTGGGTAAATGGCAAGGAGAAAGCGCCTTTACTATCCAACGACTTGTTGAAGCGTAAGGTCTTTCCTTTGGTTAACGCTACCACACCCGTATTTTTTATCCTAATAGATAATTTGCGTTACGATCAGTGGAAGATCATAAACCCCCTCATTACCGAATACTTCCGCCTGGAGGAAGAAGATACTTATTCCAGCATTTTGCCAACTGCCACACAATATGCCCGTAATTCCATCTTTTCGGGTTTAATGCCCCTGGAAATGGAACGTAAACATCCTAATTTATGGCAAAATGACGATGAAGACGGTGGTAAAAACTTACATGAGGAGACTTTCCTCGGCGAACAGATCAAAAGGGTCATGCGTAAAGAATGTAAGTTCAGCTATAACAAAATCCTTACCTATGACGACGGAAAGGCACTGAACGAACAGTTCAATAACCTCATGCAAAATGAATTCAATGCCATTGTTTATAATTTTGTAGACATGTTATCTCATGCCCGTACCGATATGCAGATGATCCGCGAACTGGCTAATGATGATGCCGCATACCGCTCCCTTACCCTTTCCTGGTTTGAACACTCCCCTTTACTGGAACTGCTTAAAAAGTTGAGCCAGAAACAAGTGAAACTGGTAATTACCACCGACCATGGTACCATACGCGTAAAACGTCCGAGTAAAGTAATTGGCGACAGAAGTACCAACACCAACCTACGCTACAAACAAGGGCGTAACCTGAATTTCAATGCCAAAGAAGTGTTTTTAATTAAAAACCCACATGAAGCTCAATTGCCAAAAATTAACATCAGCTCCAATTATATTTTTGCCAAAGAAGATCGTTATTTTGTTTACCAGAACAACTACAACCAGTTTGTAAATTATTATAATGAAACCTTTCAGCATGGCGGGATCTCACTTGAAGAAATGATTATCCCAATTGCTACTTACAGTTCACGTTAGTTTATACCCATGACCCTACACATAAACGGCCTCCATGACCTCAAAGAGGCCGCTCACCAGTTATTAGACTTTGCCGGCGAAGAGAAAATCTTCGTGTTCGAAGGCGGTATGGGCGCAGGAAAGACCACTTTTATTAAGGAAATATGCCTTGCGCTTGGGATTACCGACCTTGTTTCGAGCCCTACTTTTTCCATCGTTAACGAATACCTTACATCAAACAAGGAAGCCGTTTATCATTTTGACTTCTATCGCATCAAAGACCTTCAGGAAGCATACGACATTGGTTATGAGGAATATTTCTTTTCCGGGCAGATCTGCCTGATTGAATGGCCTGAAAAAATTGAACCCTTGCTGCCAGAAAATTATATTAAGATAAAAATCGAACCTATCGATGAGGAACGGAGAGAGATATCCTTCGTTAAAATTAAATCATAGGTTTTTCGGGTTAAGGATTTTATTGTTAAATTTAAGCGAAAAAAACATTGAAATGTCTACAGGATTAAGAGAAGGAATGGCCGCAATTGCTCAACAAGGTTTACAACAACCCCAGGAAACTTTATCAGCAATTAAACAGAAAAACAACAGTCTGTTCATTGGCATTCCAAAGGAAATCTCTTTCCAGGAAAACAGGATTCCACTTACACCATTGTCGGTAGCACTGCTGGTTAACAATGGCCATAAAGTTTTAATTGAAACCGGAGCTGGTATAGGCGCTAATTTCTCCGATCGCGACTACAGCGAGCAGGGTGCTATTATTTCCTATAGTAAAAAGGAAGTATTCGAAGCCGATATTATTGTTAAAATTGCGCCCCCTACCCTTGAAGAAGTGGCCCTGATGCACAAAGGCCAAACGCTGTTGTCGGCGCTGCAAATGGGAACCCTCAATGAAGGCTATGTAAAGGCGCTGATGAATAAAAAGATAAACGCCCTCTGTTTCGAGCACCTGCGCGATGAAGGAAAGGTGCTTAGTGTGGTACGCGCCATGAGTGAGATCGTTGGTGCAACCAGTATATTTATCGCTGCCGAATACCTGAGCAGTGTAACCGGCGGCAAGGGGCTCATGCTAGGTGGTTTTACAGGCGTACCACCCACAGAGATTGTAATTCTGGGCGCAGGTACCGTAGGCGAATACGCCGCCCGTACAGCGCTTTCGCTTGGCGCGGAAGTCAAAGTATTCGACAGCTCCATATACAGGCTCAGACGCCTGCAAAATAACTTAGGCAGCCGTGTATTCACTTCCGTGATGCAGCCTATTGTTTTGGCTAAAGCGATTACAACCTGCGATGTGGTGATTGGTGCCATCCGTGCCAACCATGGCCGCAGCCCTTGTATCGTGATGGAGGAAACAGTGAGCCGTATGAAACCAGATTCTGTAGTAATTGATGTGAGCATCGATCAGGGTGGTTGTTTTGAAACCTCAGAAGTAACCAACCACGCTAACCCGGTATTCCGTAAATACGATGTGATACATTATTGTGTCCCTAACATCGCCTCCCGTGTACCCCGGACGGCCTCTTATGCGCTCACCAATATCCTTGCGCCTATTTTAATGGATATTGGCGATTTAGGTGGGCTGATGAATGTGGTATGGAACCGCCCCGGCATTCGCGAGGCATTATATATTTACCAGGGACACCTGACCAGTAAAGATCTGGCCAATATGTTCAACCTTCCTTTTAAAGACCTCGAACTGCTGGTGGTTTCTAATCAATAGTCCATGAAGTTAATTACGTACTGTATTGTCTTTCTGCTCTACCTGCCTGTGCATGCACAGCTGGTTGTAACCAGCTCCTTAAAAACCTATAAGAACGGGGTTAAAAAACATCCGGAAAAGGAGCTGATTGATATTAAAAAGGCAATTCCTGGTATCACGCTCGACATTCGTTATGCAACCACCAATAACTTCATGAAAGAGGTGATGTATCCCGAAGCCCGGGCTTTTGCCCGCAAACCGGTAGTTGAGCAACTCAAAAAGATACAGGCAGAACTCCGAAAACAAGGTTATGGCCTGAAGATTTACGATGCTTACCGTCCCTATGCCATTACCCAGGCCTTTTATAAAAAAGCCTCCGATAAAAATTTTGTGGCTAATCCCGCAAAAGGCTCCATCCATAACCGTGGTTGTGCGGTAGACCTCACCATTATCGATTACAAAAGCAAGAAAGAAATCGAGATGCCTACGCCTTACGATAGCTTCTCTCCTGCCGCAGCAGCGAATTACAAGAATTTACCCCCAAAGGCGATCCGTAACCGCGATTTCCTGATTAACACCATGCAAGCCCATGGCTTCAAAGTATTAGCTAACGAATGGTGGCATTACGACTTTAACGGATGGCAAAACTATGAACTGCTTAACATTCCTTTCAAAAGCCTTTAATAATACTACGCCTTTATTTCTGCCTTTTTGTAGATGTACTGCAGGTAAACCAGGGCGAGTATGGTAACTCCGGCACAGCAATAAAAAATAACTGGAATCATGCTGAAATCATTGATAAAAAACCAGCCCGCCAGTAATGCCCCAATACCAATACCTGCTTCCAGTGCAATATACATCGTTGCCATGGCTTTGCCACGGTGTTCCGGGTGACTTAAATCAATGGTCCAGGCGGTTGCTGTAGGCGATAACATCCCTGTGGCTATTCCATATAAAGCAGATGCACATAATAACGAAAGTGAACTGCTCGAAAAGCCAATCCATACCATGGCGACCGCAAGTAAGCCTAGAGATATCTTCATAATCAGCACACGGCCGTATTGATCAGATACCTTACCTGCAACAAAACGGATAAGCAATGAGGTTAACGTAAAAACCACAAAGAACAGCCCTTTGTTGCTGGTGCCCAAATGATTGCTCCAGTCGGCCACTACGGTTAAAATAGCACCGTAACTAATGTAACTCATAAATATGATCACACAGGCCGGAATCACCCGCCATTCGATGATATCGCTAGCCCTAAGCTTTAACAGGCCAAAACGAAATTTTTGCCTGTCTGCCAGGGTTTCCTTCATGTTGGCGAGAATAACAATAGACAGTAAGGCAAATAAAGAGGAACAGTAAAACAGGATGTCGATAGAATAATGTGCAGTGATGGTACTTCCTATCGCCGGGCCAATGGCAAGGCCGGTAGTAAAAAAGACACCGTGAGCACCCATAGCCTCGCCCATACGGTGATTAGGCACGATATCGGCAATATAGGCCGCAGTGGCAGTTGGTTTAAAGCCTGTAGAAAATCCATGCAGCAACCGTAAAAATAAAAAGCCTGCAACGGTAGTGAGGATCGGATACATAAAACCACATAAAAAGCACACTATAGAGCCAACCGCCATAACCGGGATCCGGCCTATTTTATCGGTAAGCATGCCACTAAATGGTCTGGAAATTCCAGCTGTTAAGGTAAAAAGCGCAATGATTAACCCTTTATATTCTGCACCACCCATGGAGGTTAAGTAAGAAGGCAGCTCCGGAATCAACATATTGAAACTTGCCGAAAACAGGAAGGAACTTAAACAAACTAAACCAAATTGCAGGGTATATATAGAATCGTCGCTCTTTTGCATGGGTACTCAAATTGTTAAAAAGCTGCAAAGGTACGGCTTTACTCCCCCGTATGAATTCTTTTTAACAGTAAATCCAGGTGCTGCTCACGGTGCCAGCTACTTATAACAATACGGTTGAGTATCTCGCCATGCTGGTCGGGATATGCAAAAGAAGAGATCAGCACCTGCTGATCCTTTAACGTTTTACCAAGGTTTTGGTTTTCACTTAAATAGACAGGAAATCCTTCCAGTGCTGCAAAAGCAGATTTCTGCTGGCCTAAACCAGCTGAGAAATACCGGCATAAGTCCTTCAAACGCTCCAGCTCCATGATATAAAGCATCTCTGATTTGATAAAAGCATACAGCCCTGCAGCCGCAGGTGGCGAAGCACCCAGAAAAACAGGGCTTTGTTTCAGGATAGAAATCAGCTGTTGGTCGCCCAAAATCAGGCCGGCATCTACACCAAGTGCTTTAGCCATTGAAGCCATCACTAACACCCTTACATTGGGTAGCTGCGGAAGGCAGCAATAACTTCCCAAGCCACCGTTTAACATCCCCAGCCCATGCGAATCATCAACCAGCAACAGTACTTCCTTGCCTGGCAATACCCCAGATAAAAATCCAAAATCATAAATTTCAGGGAATAAATTATTCATGGAGTTGCTAACCAGTACAAAACGGTCGGTTTCACTCTGGTTAATAACATCTACTACATGCCTGCTCCAATAGCCGAAAGAACCGGTAACCTGAGGATTTCCATGCTGCCAAAGTGCTGGATGCGTTGCTGGTGCATAAATAACATGACCCCAGTCGGCAAAATGGCGTACGGCCAATTGTGCAGCCAGGTAACCACTGGAGATAATTAAAGCTGCTTCGGCACCAAATCGCTTGGCTGCAACCTGCTCAGCCTGGTCATATATCCCTAACTGAACATTGTTGTTTCTGCTCGTCCCATTGTTTATCCCATATAACTTTAGGCCTTCAATGTAATAATCCCTGAATAAGATATTCTGCGGCATTCCCAAATAAGCGGTACCCCCGAAATACAGGAAAGATTGGCCCTTTCTGTCAATGACTGGACCTATGGCCCCCGGAAGGTGATTAAACTTAAAAGCGTTCATGAATTTGGGTAACAATCTTTTCCATCTCTTTACGAACCGTAGCGGTTGTTTGTACAAAATTATTGTTTAAAAAAGCATAAATGTAAATTTTTCCTTTTTTGGTAAGCACATATCCACTTTGGTTATGGGTATTTGACAATGTACCTGTTTTACCATACACAAAGGGTTTGTCGGTTCTTGGATAAGCGTTGCGCAAAGTACCCGACTGCCCCCCTGCCGGCAACATAGAAAATAGGCGCTCCTGGTTGTTTACCTCCTTGTATATCATTTGAAGTAACATCACCATGTCACGCGGGGTAAACAAATTACCGCGCGACAAGCCTGAGCCATCCACCCATACGGGTTTATCTGGCAGCGCTGTTAAATAAGTTTCAGTAATATGTTTGATGGCTTTTTTTGTACTCAGCTCGTCCGATAGCTGGTTGCTGTAAACCAGGAGCAGTTGTTCGGCAATAAAGTTATCGCTTGGCAGCATCATCTCTTTCAGCACCGAATCCGTTTTAACATTATAAACCGTTTTCGCATCAGCCGGCATTTTCATGGAAACCAGGCCCACTTCTTTCCGCAACGTATCACTTAACATCGCTAAGGTGGTTGCCGTATTGATTTTATAAGGTACCTGCTGCTTATAATTATCTTTAATAGGCACATTAGGATAATGAAATACATTATGGTCAAACTCACGGGTAATGCGGAAGTCGCCGGTGGTAACTGAAGAATCTGGTACGAAGCAAGCTTTAAACAAGCTTGGCACCATTTGCAGCTGTCCACCTTTGGCACTTAAATTAAGCAGGTTGCCCATCAAAGGGAGTTCATTAATCTCGGCCTGGTAATAGTCGTTATAATCGTCCCAAGACCAGCCGTTGCCATAAAAACTTCCTGTGTACCGGCCAGGGGCAAAAAATAATTTACGCTCGCTCGCTTTAAGAAATTCATAGGATTTATTTCCATTTAGCTGGCTCAGCAAAAATGACGGGTCGCCAGTGCCCCAGAAAATCAGGGAGTCACCGCGTTCTACATACCTTAAAGATGGGATAGAATCCGGCAGCATTTTTAATCCCGCATAAAAAGTATACAGTTTTGTATTTGATGCAGGCGTAAAATATTTATCTACGTTTCTACTGTAAAGCATTTCCTCTTTTTCCAGGTCGTACAGTGCAAAACCCATGTGGTAGGTATTAACAATTTCAGAGTCGGCAAATGATTTACTCAGCTGTTTGTGCGCTTTATGCTTCACGCTGCAGGACTGAAGGATAAGACTGGTGAAAAGCGCAGCAAAGGCAATTAAAAATGGGCGGGGAAATACGTACATGCGTCAATTATAACTTATGGAATTTCTGTCTAATTTATTAAATTAGTTTATGATATCCTCTCTGCTGTTCATAAAAATCTTTGTGCTCAGGTTTGCCCTAATTTTTACCATCATGGAAATATGGGCCAGCCCGTTAGCATATGGACAGTATTTTGTTTTCGATGGCGATCGAAAAAAGGAAACGATGTCCTTTACGCTCATTAAAAACCTCATAATTGTACCGCTGTATATCAATGGAAAAGGGCCTTTTAACTTTATTCTCGACACGGGCGTAAACCCACTCATCATTACTGACGTTAGCATGATAGACAGCCTGCAATTGCAGGGCCTCCGCAGTACAAAACTCTCAGGGTTAGGTGCCGGAAATGATATTGAAGCTTATTTATCTGATCAGATTGATGTGCGTTTCGGCAACGCCTCTATGAGTAATATGCCTACTGCGATCTTAAAAACAGACCTTTTTAACCTTTCCGATTATGTGGGTCAGCGTATTTATGGTTTAATCGGATTTCACTTTTTTAATAGTTTCACGGTCCGCATCCGCTATCCTTCGAAAAAACTGACCTACAGCCTGCCTGACGTTCAAGTTAAAAAGAAGGGAGAAAGAATTCCATTGGAAATGATTAACAATAAACCTTACGTGCAGCTGTGGATCAGTAGTGATAAGGAAGAAGATATTGAAGTGAAAATGATTATGGACATTGGTGCCAGTCACGCTGTATCCATGGAATCCTATGAAGGAAAACCTTTTCCCCTGCCCGAAAAACACATCAAAGCAAACCTTGGTGTTGGTTTCGCCGGCTTAATCAGTGGGTGGATTGGCCGCTTAAATTCAGTAACCGTTGGCTCTAAAACCTTTAAAGATGTGCTTACCTCCTTTCCTGAATTTAGCCAGGCGGGCGCAAAAACCGGTGTACCCGTGCGCAATGGAAATTTGGGCAATAACCTGCTCAAGCACTTTGACCTTACCATCGATTATGCCGCCAATGCCATGTACCTTAAACCCAACAGTTTTATGAAGGCTACCTTTGAACACGACATGTCGGGTATGGAAGTTTATGTAAAACATGGCAGTCCCGACGCCTATTTTATTGGCCGCATTGAGCCTGGTTCGCCTGCCGAAAACGCAGGGATTTTAACCAACGATCAATTACTTTCTTTGAACTTTAAGCCCATAGAAGATTATAACCTTGATGATATTGACCAAATGCTGAAATCGGGCGACGGTAAAAGGATGATTCTTCAACTGGTGAGGGAAAATACCCTGGTTTTCAAAATTCTGGTTTTAAAAAGACGGATCTAGTACTTTATATTTGTGGCAAAGCCCAATACATGCCAAGAATTATTTTTCTATATATCTTACTCGGTGCCACCACCTTATTTTATAGCTGCAGGGAAAAAGAAACACCCGTCAAAAAAGTTAAAGCTGTTCCAACCGAAAGGATGGATTTTAGCGCCATTAAAGGCATTACCTACCACGAAGTAAAGCGAAGGTTCTCTAACGGCCTTTCCTTCGACTCGATGGGTTTTCAGCAAGAACCAAGCTGGATCATTAAATTTGAATCTAACGATACCGTAGCGGCTTATAGTCCGCAAAAAAACAGGATGCAGCGTTTTTACCTGCATTACGACCATGGTGATGTCTATAATTTTGCCAAGGAATGGTTCCGCATCAAAAG
>NZ_JAZQNU010000147.1:0-18275 GCF_045627485.1 Pedobacter sp.
GGATTTCTTGAGCCGCTTTGTCTGAATTTTTCCGCAGGAATATGGGTTACTGCTGATGTTACTTCCTTTTGCGGCAATGTTCCATAACCAACAGAAACAACTTCTACATTTTCAAGCGTTGTGCTGTTAGCTTGCAGGCTCACAGAGATCGTTGTTTGATTTCCAACAACAACCTCTTTAGGCGTATACCCTACATAGGTAAATACTAACACCGCCGTTGCAGATGGAACGCCAATGGTAAAAGCACCATTTCCATCTGTAGATACAACAGTATTAGCACCTTTAATCTTAACACTTACGCCTGGGATGGGCTGACCAGTTTCATCTTTAACAACGCCCTTTACGATAATATCTACTTTTTTGGTGTTTCTAACATTTTCAACAATGCTACTCGTAATAACTACGTTAATAGCCTGTGCGTCGAGCGTGTTAAATCCAAGGCCAATTAGGACACTTCCTGCAAAGAAAGCTGGCCCTGGTTTAATAAGTTTGATAAAGTTTTTTTTCATACAAATAATTTACTTGGTACAGTTTGTTAGTTTGTTAAATTTTAATAAAACGTTTTAGCAAAAAAAAACGGGGTTTCTTCTGAAAGCAAATCAAAACCATATTCCATACTATAAAACGTTTTAGTAAGGTCGAAAGTAAAAAATATAACCGTAGATTTCGCTATAATTAAATCGATAAAGGTAATATTTGCGTGACACAATTCTGAGACGTGTGATAGGCTAATTGCAAAAAAAGCCCGTCTAAATGGACGGGCTTCAGGCTAACGGATTTTAACTAATTATTATTTTTTGTTTTTACTGGCTGCATATGCGGCTGTTATTGATGACGCTTGGGTTTCATTGGCATTAAAGTCATGCATTTTTATTTTTGCCAGGCTACCCTTTTTAATGTGGTGACTGCCAGTACTCCCACTTAATTTTAACGCTGCCTTATCTTTAAGTTCTGTATATAAACTTTTAGTTTTTACATTAACATTGGCCCTAGCATCATCCTTCAATAGAATTTGTAAGGCATCAAGATCGAAATTGCCTTGTGTCCTTACTGTAGCTTGTTCAGAGGCGTCGATACGTTTCAAATCTTTTAAGTAAACGTACATGGTTACACGCTCGTTTTCAGCACCTTCAATCACCAATTTTGAACCATTTTTTTTGATACTTAACGCTGGTTCTTCATTGTTGATAGAAACAATTTTAATATTTTCGTGATCTGATTGAATCAGGTATACATCCACTGGACCACTTACCACTACCATGTTTACATTCATGTTTGTGGCAGATACTTTCTTAGTTTGAACGCTATCATTTGCAGTAACTGTAAATGCGCTTGTGCTTAAGAATAATACACTAAGGGCAGTTGCGAACAGGGTTTTGATTGAAGTTTTCATATTTTTACGTTTTAAGTCTTATTTTTAATCCTTTGTCTATAAGACGACTACCTTTTAAAAACGTTTCAGTGAAATCCTGGCTATTATACCAGGTTGAACATAACCTCGACGAACTGCCCTTTTTGTTATACTACCCGGCTGTTATAATTTTGTAACTTCTTC
Organism: Pedobacter sp.; assembly: GCF_045627485.1. Taxonomy (GTDB): domain Bacteria; phylum Bacteroidota; class Bacteroidia; order Sphingobacteriales; family Sphingobacteriaceae; genus Pedobacter. Next base: position 1,556 of record NZ_JAZQNU010000147.1, read on the forward strand.
AATTCTGTAAACTTTTACGCCATCAGGCATCTCCCATTGTACTTCAGCACCCTGCTGGTAACCCAAAATAGCTACGGAAATTGGCGAGAGGATAGAAATGGTATTGTGTTTATTCCGGGCTTTTGCCGGTGCCACCAAATCATAGGTGAACTCATTTCCTGTTGTTACCTCCTTCACGCGAACACGGGTATTTACATCAACGATATGATCCGGTAGTGCCGACCTTAACACCTGGCTAGCCGACTTAAGCTCCAGCTCCAATTTTGCTTCATTGTATTTACTTAATTTCCTGGAACGGATGTGTGCTCTTAGCAAGTCAAAAATTCCTCTTGTTAATATAATTGGGGTAATGTCTATTTTTAAAGCTGTTGTAGCTGTCATGATATTCGTAATTAAATGTGAAATAATAAAATGCGGCGATATGGCTCCAGCAAGAAAATCTTGCCGGAGCTAGATTTTCAAAATCCAGGTGCCCATGGCGGTTTACATTCATGAAATAATTGTTTATGGTGTAAGTGAATACCTCCAGTAACTTGATGTTACCAGCTAAATAAAACAAAGAGAAAAATTAATAAGTAGCGAACGCATAAAACCCCAGTCCTGAAATATTCAGGTGGGGCCTAATTAATAAAGTCCTTGCTATTTTTAAGATAGGAATCCCTATACCTGTAAGCCAGGTAAAAGAAAGGGTGAGCAATAAGCACTGCATGACGTAGTGATTCCATAAGGCAAAGGTAGCCTTTAAATATGGATAAAAGAAAACTGCCCTTTAAGCGTTCCCTATTTCATTTCCAGGTCTACCAATACCGGGAAATGGTCTGATACAAACTTACCTCTATAAGTATCAGTTAACAGTCCCCATCTTTTAGCAGAAAAATGCTTTGAAATAAACACATGATCGATAATGTCGTAACCTTCCAGTTGCTTACCCCAACCATTAAAAGAGGCGTTATTTACATAAGGATATTTTACCTGGAAATAACTGTCTGCCAGTAGGCCTCCCGCTTTCAAACCTAAATACCATTCACTCTCGTGATTCCCATTTAAGTCGCCTGTAAAAATTACAGGTTTATTTCCAGCGATCTCTTTAATCTTTTTAAGCACTAGTTTACTACTTTCAACGCGGGCAATCTTTCCTTCATGATCGTAATGTGCATTGAAAAAATAGAATTTTTTACCGCTCTTAACATCCTGCAGGTAAACCCAGGAGCATATGCGGTTACAGCAGGTGGCATCCCAACCCAGACCTGGCTGATCTGGTTTTTCCGACAGCCAGAAGTCGCCCTTATCTAACAACTTAAATTTGTCTTTCTTATAAAATATGCTGGCGTGTTCCCCGGCCGACTGTCCATCATCACGCCCACGGCCATAATTTGCATATTCAGGTAGCAGCATACTCAGGTCGTCGATCTGATTTTTTTTAGCTTCCTGGGTACCAAAAACGTCAAACTGGTGAAACCGCAGCAGGTTTGCGGCAACCTCTTTCCTTTGTGACCAGAGGTTACCCACGTCGCCCTGGTTGTCATTACGTACGTTAAAACTTCCTACGGTAAGCTGTTGAGCCATTGTATAAGTGTTCACAACAAGCATCAGCACAATAAACAAAAAGTATTTAATTTTCATGGCTTAAATTTCTATGAATGTATTTCAATACAAAACAAGTAAATTTATGTGTTAATCCAATTGTTTATGAATGTAAACATCGTTTATATTGGAGGGCAGGTAAATCTGTCCATAGAAGCTGAAGCTTCTGTTCAAATAAAAGCTACCTTATTGTTTTTTGACCTGATTGGTCTTGCAATACTTGGAATCTCCTTATATGAGTGGTTGTTAGGCTTACTCATTATGGGTATACTATGGACTTTACTATTTGCAAGTTTAACATTGTGGAACTTTTATGGTAAGGAAACCATCACGATCACAAAAAATGCGTTAACTTATCAACAGCATTACGGATTCTACAAAACCAATGTGGAGCATAAGCCAATATACAGGGCCTTAAATATTTCCCTAATTCCGGTAGCCAACAAATTAAACCAGCCACATTATCAATTGATTTTTGAGTCTTATAACGCTCAGCAATTGCCAGAAGAAATATATAGGAGTTCCCTGGCGATTTCAGCATCAGACCTGGAGTGTTTAAAACAGAATATACGTTTACTATATTTCAAGAAAATCGAGCCTGACTTTATTAGTCAGCCCTATCTACTCAATTAAAATGCTATAGATAACAAAACCCTAATTATTAAAAGCAAAAAAACCTGCTTACTGTTAAATATAACAGCAAGCAGGTAAATTTTAAAAGCCTACAAGAAAAGACTAATAACCTGGATTTTGTTTAAGTACCTGATTACTTCTGTCAATTTGTTCCTGTGGTATAGGGAAATATTCATCTGCAGGGTCAATTACAATACCCCTTAAGTAAGAGAAGTAACCTCCTTCAAATGCAAAATAACTTTCCAATGTTGGTTTAAGCACACCCCAACGAACTAAGTCGTAAAAACGGTGGCCTTCCAGTGCAAGCTCAAGTCGACGCTCAAACCGAACCGCATTCCTGGCATAAGCTGCATTAGGAAACGAAGGGTAAAGACTCACCACATAGTTTGCAATCGGCGCACCACCAACCACTTTAGCAGGCAACCTACCTGCTCTGGTACGAATGTTGTTTACTAATTCTAATGCCCTTGTCAGGTTCCCTAACTCAACTTCACATTCAGCCGCCATCAGGTAAACATCACCCAGACGAATTAAATTCACGTTAAGCCCTGTAATGTTTGTGTTTCCCGGCCCGGTACCAGTAGTAATCTGAGAAGCTTCAATGGAGTTCTTCATGGTAACAAAAGGTCCACCATTAGACGACTCCCTGATCCAGGAATCACCACCCATTAAACCCCAGTCGCGGTAAGGAACACCACGGCGTCCCAAGGTGTAATCCATCCGCGGATCGATACGCAATGTGCGGTCAACCTGGTAAGCAGCTTTTTGAGGCAGACTTAAACCCAGGTCTGAAATGTAAGGGTTTTCGCGGTATGCATTATTCTCCAGGTATGGAAGGCCTTGTGCATTTACCTTAAATGAATTGGCTAAGTCAAGCGTTGGCTGGAAAAATCCACAGCAAGTAATCGGCAAACCATTACCGTAAGGGAAATTCAGCATGTCGCCTACGTTTCCATTATCACCACCACTACCATCAGCACCCACAGAATGCTGAACAGCAAAAATCGATTCAGGTCCATTCTCCTTTAAGATATCAAAGTTATCAGTGAAAGATAAAGTTGTTATGTTTGGCCTTGAAGCAATAACCGCATTAAATAAAGGCAATGCTTCTGCATAGTTCTTTTGGTATAATAAAACTTTACCCAAATAAGCCTGGGCAGCAACTTTATTTACTCTTCCTACCTGGCCTCTTGGGCTAGCATCAGGTAAGTTTTCTACGGCAAACTGTAAGTCTGCCACGATCTGAGGGTAAATATCAGCTGTATTATCCACTACAGCTTCTGTGGTGGTTTCTGTAATCAAAGGTACATTTTTGAAGGCCCTTGCCAGAAAGAAATAGTAATGTCCACGTAACAGCCTTGCTTCAGCCTGAATCTCTGTCGCTCTCGCTGCAGAAAATTGACCAGAAGGAGCCGCCTGCACAGCAGCAAGCAATCTTAAGGTGTTGTTACAACGTTGTACCCCTTCGAAACACCGTGTCCACATCACCGAAAGGTTATCGTTTGTGCTGGTTGGTGAATGCCTTTCCAGTAAGTTCATGTTTGGCTGATCACCGTTATCACTTCCTTTATGTGCATTATCTGAGGTTACCTCTCCTAACAACCACTGGCTAGGTCCGGATGCATAATTACCCCAGGTACCGTTAGTATTACCATTCAATAAAGAATATGCTCCTGTTAGTGCAGCTTCTACCCCGTCCTGCGTCTGTACCTGCTCTTCACTTAATTCTCCCTGAGGATTTTTCTCCAGGAATTCCTTACGACAACTCACTGCCGTAAATAGCAGCATCGCAAATAATATATAATTGATTCTTTTCATGATTTCTGTTTTTATTCGTTAAAACCCTACACTTATGCCTAACAGGAACTGACGCGGGTTAGGATAAATACCCCGGTCTACACCCAATGCCGAGAACGTTTCCGTTTCCTGACTTACCTCAGGATCTAAGCCTGTGTAGTTAGTAATGGTAAACAAGTTCGTCGTACTTGCATAAACACGTAGTCTATTGATTCCCAATTTTGATCCGAATATTTTTTCAGTTGGGAAAGAATAACCGATCTGTAAGTTTTTCATACGGAAAAAGCTACCGTCCTGAACATAATAGCTTGAAGAAGCATATTCAAAATCAGAAGTTCCCTGATATGGAGAAGGAATCATACTTCCTGTATTGGTTGGGCTCCATGCATCCAAAAGCCTGGCACTACGCGCACCCGCAAAAGTTGGGAAGTCTGTGAAATAACGATTTGCGTCGTATAAGTCGTTACCTTGCACACCATTAAAGAACATGGCAATATCAAAGTTCTTCCAGCTACCATTTATAGCAAATGAATACAGGAAGTCGGGATTCGGATTACCGATAATGGTACGGTCAGAAGGATTAATAACACCATCGCCATTCACATCCCTGTATTTGAAACCACCTACACGGGCACCGGTGTACGAAGGGCCCTGGGTTACTTCGCCTTCATTTTGGTAAATACCAGCTATATCATAGCCAAAGAAAGAGCCGAATGGTTCGCCAACTTTAAGGATACTTGTTGTTAAACTTCTGAAGTTACCATAAGTCTGTTGCTCAATACCCGGAGCAAGCGCAACAATCTCATTGACGTTTCTACTTAAGTTAACCACCAAATCAAATTTGAAAGGGCGGTCGTCTTTTCTTCCGTAGTGGTAACCTACGGTAAGCTCAACCCCTTTGTTGCTCATGTCACCTACGTTAACATAAGGTGAGTTACCCATTCCGACAGCCGATGCTGGCAAAGGAACCGGATAAAGCATATCACTGGTCTTTCTGCTGTACCAGTTGAAGGAACCGTCAATTGCAGAATCAAACAAGGTAAAGTCCATACCAAGGTTTAAGGAACTTAAAGATTCCCATTTGATGCTCTGGTTGGAATAGTTGTTTTGCCACAGACCTGTAGTTACGGCGTTATTACCGGTGAAACTATATGCTGCACTGGTTAAAGACGTCTGGAATCTGTTCACATATTGAAAACCTGGAATCCGCTGGTTACCCGTTTCACCATAACCTGCACGAATTTTTAAATCATTAATCCAGGTCAGGTTGTCTTTAATAAAGTTTTCTTCAGAAATCCTCCATGCCACACTTCCAGCAGGGAAATTACCATACTTGTTCTCTGGTCCGAAGTTAGAAGATCCATCCCTACGAAACGTTACACTTGCCAGGTAACGGTCATTGTAGGAATAATCTGCCCTACCAAATATAGAAAACAAGGAGCCTACGCTACCAGTACTGTTATTGTTGATGTTAGACGACCCCACGCCAAGGTAATAATAATCCATATCCCCTAACACAAAGAAATCGTTACGTCCACCATTTAACTGGCGATTACGGGAACGAATAGCCTCCGTACCTGCTAATAAATTTAAACGGTGTTTCTCATTAAAAGCGGTATTGTATGTTAACGTGTTCGTCCAGGTCCACTCTGTAGTATGACCTTGATATTCGTTAAGGTTATTTGAGTTATTCCCCTCAGAGAACTCTAAGTTAGGGTAACGCATACTAATCCCGTTATAGTTTTCATAACGTAAACCAAAACTGGTTTTAGCAATTAATCCTTCGATTAAATCCAACTCAGCAAAAGCGTTCCCGAAAAAGAAATTGCTTTTATTTACGTTATCCTTAGCACGATAAGCAAACGCCAATGGGTTTTCTGCGTTTCCTAGCTGGCTACCACGGCTACCAGCAAAGTTTCCATTGATGTCATATACCGGGATAATGGTAGGAATACGATAAGCCCATCCTATCACACTACCCTCATCCTGGTATTCACCAGACACGTTAGGATTTACCCCTAGTCCAACACCTTCTGTATAACTATATTGCGCATTTTCTCCGAAGCGAAGACGGTTACCAAGCGCAGTTACACTTGTGTTTGCACGTACGTTATACCGTTTAAAGCCAGTGTACTTAATTATACCTTGTTGGTTTAAATAACCTGAAGAGAAGCTATAGGTAGAGTTTTCTCCTCCACCTGCGGCACTGATCTGGTAATTCTGTATAGGTGAACTTTCAGTGATTTCCTCAAACCAATTTGTTCCAGCCTGATTAGCCTTGGTAATTTGATAAAATGTTGCGGGATCTCTGCTATATAAATAGCGCGAAGGGTCTGCGTCTGCAGCAGTTACATTTTGCCCTGAAGCATTCCCTGCAACCAGATATTCTGGTAAAGTAGGGGTAGCACCACTGCCATAGTTATCGCCGGTTTGCGGCTCTTGACCAGCGTTACGGTAAGCAGAGAATAGATATTCTGCATACTGCATCGGGTTCATCATTTTAGGAAATGTGTTTTTACGTGGCGTTTGTGTGCCATAGTAAGAGTCAAAGGAAATTTTAGGTGGCCCTTGTATACCCTGACGTGTGGTAATGATTACAACACCGTTATTTGCACGGGAACCATAGATTGAGGCAGAGGATGCATCCTTCAACACCTGCATGCTTTCAATGTCATTCTGGTTTAACCAGCTTAGTTTGCCCTCATAAGGCACCCCATCTACAACAAAAAGCGGGTCATTGTTGTTAATCGTAGTAATACCCCTGATCCTGATTTGTGGCGTAGAGCCTGGTGCACCATCATTTACAATCTGCACACCTGTTGCCTTACCTTGTAAAGCTTCTACTGCAGTTGCCGCAGGTTGCGCTTTTAGTTCATTCACATTTACAATGGCTACCGCACCGGTTAAATCCCGTCTACGCTGGGTGGTATAACCTGTTACTACAATTTCACTTAAACTGTTTATATCCGGATTAAGCTGAACATTAACTGTAGTTTGGGTGCCCACCGTAACTTCTTTTGGACTGTAACCCAGGAAAGAGACCACCAAAACATCTGTTGGTCTTGCTGAAATGGCAAAATTACCATTTGCGTCTGTTAATGTTCCCTGGTTAGAATTCCGGATTTTGATGGAAGCCCCAATAATGGGTAGATTGTCGTCACTGCCGGTAACTATACCGCTGACGGTGACTTGAGCACTTGCTCCTAAAGACAGGAGCAGGCTGGCCAGCAAAAGAAAAATCTTCCTTTTGAGACTAAGTAGTTTTTTAAACATAAGGTTATTTGGTTAGGTTGGTGAAAAAATTGAATTGGTGATAGTTACATAATTGAAATTTTAGAAGGATGACTTATTGTATTGCAACAGTTTAATTACAATTAAAGATAGCCAAACGAAAACCCGAAAACCAAATTTTAAACTGATTTTTTATAATAATTTTTTATCCCAAAAATAGCCTGTTATTTTTCCAGTATATTTTCACCAAGTCCACTATTTTTACCTTACTTTTGCATAGTGTAATTTTTACACTAACTCCAATTAACATGAAAAGAAGTTTATATGCGCTTACGCTTGGTGGTCTGGGCATAGGCATTACAGAATTTGTGATGATGGGCTTGTTACCTGACATCGCAAAAGACTTAGCCATCACCATCCCACAGGCCGGCCACCTGATCTCCGCCTATGCACTGGGCGTGGTTATCGGAGCGCCGTTATTAATCGCTATTGCCGGTAGTTTCCCACCGAAAAAGATTCTGATTGCACTCATGATGATGTTTACTGCCTTTAACGCCTTGTCTGCATTTGCACCAGATTACCCTACCCTGTTTATCGCAAGGCTCCTGGCCGGTTTACCACATGGAGCGTTCTTTGGTGTGGGTTCTGTTGTGGCCAGTAGACTTGCCGAGAAAGGAAAAGAAGCACAGGCCGTTTCCCTTATGTTTGCTGGTTTAACGGTGGCCAATATTGCCGGCGTACCTTTAGGTACATATATAGGTCATCATTTTCTATGGCGATATACCTTTGTTATCGTCGTTATTGTAGGATTGGTCACCTTATTGAGTTTAAAATACTGGATGCCTGCTTTACCAGCAACAAAAAACCGCGACCTTAAAAAGGAATTAAGCTTCTTTAAACTTCCAGAAGCCTGGATTATAATCTTAATGACTTCAATTGGCACCGGCGGTTTATTTACCTGGTACAGCTACATTGCGCCTTTATTAACGGATGTTTCGGGTTTTTCACCAGCATCTATTACTTATATTCTTATATTAGCAGGACTGGGTATGTTTGTGGGGAACCTGCTCGGTGGTAAACTAGCAGATCGTTTTTCGCCAGCCAAAGCTTGTATTTATTTATTACTGGCTATGGCAGCTACCCTTACTATCGTTCATTTTATCTCTGAAAACCAGGTTTTGTCACTCATCATGACTTTTGTTACCGGCGCCGTTGCTTTTGCCCTGGCCTCGCCAATTCAAATGCTGATGATCAATACCGCCAAAGGATCAGAAATGCTTGCGGCCTCCGTAAGCCAGGCCAGCTTTAATATTGGCAATGCTTTGGGTGCTTTTTTAGGTGGTTTGCCCCTGGCCGCAGGTTATGATTATACCTCGCCTGTATTTGTAGGTACCCTGATGGCTTTATGTGGCGCAGCCTTTGCCTGGATGCTCGTAGCCAGAAACAAAAGAAATGCACTTGTGCTACAACCGGTTAAGGTTAAAGATTTTCAGTTAGAATAGTACAGTCTATTCGAACTCACAGATTGCTTTGTGGCGGTTATATTAATATTGTCAAAACGAGCGTTCCAGACCGGGGCGCTCGTTTTTAGTATAAAGAAAAATCAGGCGACCTCAACACGACCACCCAAAGACTCTAATATATATTTAGTGAAACTGCATAACAGGTCCAAGTTATAAGCCTATAACTTGGTTTCAATACGGACTTAACTTGGACTGAACTTGGACGCAGGGAGAGTCGCTGTCTAATGATTAGCAGCTAGAATTTTGCCCGCTACCCAGAAAATTGGCCAAAATTGACATACTGAAATGCCTTCAATTTATCTTCTAAAGAATATTGTATTTCTTTACACGAATTCTTTTACAGATGGTGCAACGCTGTAAAGCGCTAAGAAACTAATACTAAAAATCCTACCTTCGTCTTTTCGATGACTAAACTATCCACAAAAAACTGTTACATAATTCTAATCACCTTCTTCATAGGAATATTTTCCAGCTCAAATAGTGTTGCGCAGGAGCCTGTGGAAATCAAGGAACAACTTGATCAGCATATCTTTTCGTTTGGTCAGATCGAAATGCTGGAAGACCGCAGCGGCAAATTAAGCTTTAAAGAAGTAAGTGGTGCCGCTTTTAATCAAATATTCAAACCTAGCAGCGTCAGTACACCACAAACGGCTAGAATGGCTTCTACCTATTGGTACAGAATCCGTATCAAAACCAATCCTGGTGTTGAAAAAAATTTCCTCTTAGAGTTTTTCGACCAGACCATCGATCACATTACGGCCTATGTACCGCAAGGAAATGGCCGGTACCAGGTTAAACAATTTGGCGATAGCTATCTGTTCAGCAATCGTGAACTCCGGCATAAAAACTTTGAAATCCCCGTTTTAAACCACAACGAGGAAGTACAAACCTATTATTTCCAGGTGAAATCTTCTCAGATTGCGGATGTTATTATCGTGCTCCGTTCGGTCAACTGGTTCATCGGCTATGCCCTGGACGAATATTTCTTTTTCGGCATCTTTTACGGGATGATCCTGGTGTTCAGCTTTTATAACCTTATCATGTTCATCGCCATGCGGCAAAGGCAATACCTATATTATGTATTGTATAACCTCAGTGTGGGGCTTTTTGAAATGAGCACCGATGGCATCGCCTATCAATACCTGTGGCCATCATCGCCGGCATGGAACCAGATCGCCTATGCATTTTTCTTATGTGCCACCAGCGTTTTTGCCCTGCTATTTACCCGTTCGTTGCTGTTTGTAGAAGCGAAGGCACCGAAATTAAACAAGTTTATATTAGGGGTTATTTCGCTGCGACTAGCCTTTTTCTGTTACAGCCTGTTGTTCCAGCAAAGTCTGTTCAATTATAAATTTATAGAATTTATCCCACTTTCGGTAGCTTTCTTTACCGGTATTTACATTTATAACAAAGGTTACCAACCCGCACGCTTTTTTGTATTGGGTTACAGTTTCCTGTTCCTCGGTTTTATCTATAAACTGCTTATCATGCTGGGTGTAGCCTGGCTAAATTTTGGCGCATTAAGTTATTATGTGTTGAGCTTCTGTTTCGTAATGGAGATGATCTTCCTTTCTTTTGCCATTGGCGACAAGGTGGGCCTTCTTAAGAAAAAGAAGGAAAAAGTGCAGCGTTTAATGATCCAGCAAATGACAATGAACGCCAGGCTAAAAGATACCCTGAACCAGGAACTGGAGCAACAAGTGGAAGCGCGCACCAAAGAGGTGTTCCATAAATCAATAATTATCGAAGCGAAAAACAGCGAGCTGCAGGAAGCAAACGACCTGTTGAAACAACAGGCCGAAGAGATCTCCCGCATGAACGTTTTGCTGGCACAAGACAACCAGGAACTGCAAACCAATGTGGAGAAAGTAAGTCTCGACCGTGTGATGTCGGCCGATGTGGACTTCGAAGAATTTAGCCGGATTTATCCAGATAAAGAACAATGCAACCTGTTTTTATCAGAACTCAAATGGCGTAATGGCTACGCCTGCCGCAAGTGCAAAAACACACATTACTATCCAGGCCACATACCGCTTAGTCGCCGTTGCAGCAAATGTGCTTATGAAGAATCTGTAACCACCTACACCATATTTCACAATACCCGGATACCAATCAACAAAGCCTTTTACATGGTATTCCTCCTGTATACCACCAAAGGAAAGATCTCTTCACACAAGTTATCAGAGCTGCTCAACATCCGCCAAAGCACCTGCTGGACCTATGGTTCGCGCATCAAACTCGTGATGGAAGAAAGGAAATCCAAGCTCAAAAAGACCAATAAAAACGGCTGGTCGGCCCTGGTACTGGATTAATTCACGTAACAATAGTATATTTTTTCACAGGGTACGGGAGCGTATCATAATAGCATGCACACCACCCTTATTCAGGCACCTTACTAACTGATTACCAGCTGCTAATACACGCTTAACATTAGGGTACCAAAGCGTATCGAATTAATCGCAACGCACTAATTATCAGTTAATTACATTAACTTAAATACACACACCCCTTGCATTTACCAATCTTGGAAGCGTAACTTTAACCCATCAAATAAAATTAACAAAGCAACATGATGAGAAAAAAGTTTACTCTTTTTATTGTTTGTTTCCTGTATGGCTTATCCGTTACAATGGCACAGGACATCACCGTTAGGGGTGAGGTAAAAGACGAACTAGGACTTCCCCTACCCGGCGTTTCGGTGAGGGTTAAAGATGCTAACCAGGGAACGATGACCAATAACAACGGTTCATTCGCCATCACTGCACCAGCAAACGCCACCCTTACTTTTTCATTCATTGGTTATAAAACCATTGAACAAAATATTGGTGGCAAAACTACTTTAAACATTACCCTGTCTGATGACAACAACCAACTGAATGAAGTGGTGGTTGTGGGTTATGGTACACAGACCAAGAAAGACCTGACCACTGCAGTGGTATCAGTTTCTGCAAAAGACCTGGAAAACCAGCCGGTAACGAATCCTTTGCAAGCGATACAAGGTAGAGCTGCCGGTGTGCAGATCAATTCACAATCTGGTAAACCTGGTGCAGGCGTTTCCGTTACTATCCGTGGTAACACATCAATCAACGCATCAAACAGTCCGCTATATGTGATTGACGGGGTAACTTCCAGGGATGCAAGTTTTATTAACCCAAACGACATTGAAAGCATGACCATTCTGAAGGATGCTTCAGGAGCGGCTATTTATGGTTCCAGTGGTGCCAATGGTGTGGTATTGATTACTACGAAAAGAGGTTCACAGAAACTGGGCGTAGCTTTTAACGCCTTTACCGGTTTTTCTAACCTGTGGCAAAAACAAGATGTATTAAACAAAACACAATATACCGACCTGATGCAAAGCATGGGTTACGATGTAGCTGGATTAGGCAATGAAAATACCGACTGGCAGGACAGGACCTTTGGTACTGGTGTGCAAAACAACTACCAATTATCACTTTCGGGTGGTGTTAAAGGTGGGCAATACGCTATTTCCACAGGTTACCAACAAGACAAAGGTGTAGTGGCTCCTGCTAAACTGGATAAATATACTTTCCATTTCAATGGTTCACAAAACATCACCAACTGGTTAAAATTAACCGGTACAGCTGCATTAACGTCCAACATTTCCAATAACGTGACCGACAACGCCAATGGCGCCAGAGGAGGCACTATTTTATCGGCCTTAACAACGCCTCCAACTATTGGAGTATATGCTGCCGATGGTACTTATGCTTTTAACCCCTACAAAGGTGGATCGGAAAACCCGGTAGCCAATGCTTTTGCTGCAAAAAACAGCAACAGAGAAACCAGATTTCTAGGTGCCTTTGCTGCAGAAATTAAGTTTACTGAAGAGTTGTCTTTTAAATCGAGCATTAGTGCTAATAACCGCGATTCCTATTACAACTATTTCCTGGATCCTTTTATGACTACTTACGGTAGGGATCAGAAAGGGATTTACAATAACAATAAAACTGCCGACCACGTATGGTTGAATGAAAACATTGTAAACTATGTAAAAAACACAGGTAAAAATGCGTTCACCGCAACGGCAGGTATGACTTTACAAGAGTCACAATACAAATACAACCCTTATTCAGAAAACAATTACCTGGGTCCAAACAAAGAGTGGTTACCTCGTGCAAGCAACATTCCGCCACAGGTACCAAGTGTGTCAGAATGGTCTAAACGCTCATACCTGGCTCGTGTAACTTATGCTTATGATGGCAAATACTTGTTTAGCTCGAACTTCCGGGCTGATGGTTCTTCACGCTTCGGTCCGGATAACCGTTATGGTTACTTCCCTTCTGCTTCCGTGGGATGGAGGATTTCTGGCGAAAACTTTATGAAGGACAGCCAGTCGATCGATGATTTAAAAGTTAGGGCAAGTTGGGGTAAAGTAGGTAACGATGAGAACATTGGTGATTACGCCTACCTGGAGCTGTACCAACCTAATGCGCAAGGCGCTTATAACCTTTCGCAACTGCGTAATGATAAATTAAAGTGGGAAACCACTACACAAACCAATATTGGTTTGGATTTAACCATGTTCAACAGCCGTTTAACGTTTACTGCCGATGCTTATATAAAAAACACCGACGACCTGTTAATTTATCAACCCCTACCGGCCAGTGTTGGTTTCGACCGCATTGTGAGTAACGTGGGTTCCATGGAAAACAAAGGTTTGGAACTTGTGTTATCGACAAGAAACGTAGTGAAGGATAATTTTACCTGGAACACTGATTTCAACTTCTCGATCAATAAAAACAAAGTAACCAGTCTGGGTGATAAAGTGGGTTCCATTAACTTTGGTAGCATTTACGAACGTGATGCAGCAATCAGGGTAGAAACCGGCCGTCCATTAGGAAGCTTTTACGGTTATATTTCTGAAGGTGTAGATCCTGCAACAGGTGATATCGTGTATTCAGATTTAAACAACGATAACCAGATCACTGCAGCCGACCGTACTTTCCTGGGTTCGGCACAACCTGATTTCACCTATGGCCTAAACAACAGTTTCACCTATGGCAATTTCGGCTTAAACTTCATGTTCCAGGGCGTGCAGGGGAACCAGATGTTTAATGCTTCGCGCATGGAACTCGAAGGCATGAACGATTCTAAAAACCAATCGGCCACCGTATTAAACAGGTGGACAGCACCTGGGCAAATTACCGACATGCCACGTGCTTCGAAAGACAATACGTACAACACCTATACCTCGAGCAGATTTATTGAAGATGGATCTTACCTGCGTTTAAAAACAGCTACATTATCGTATAACTTCGGTCAGACTACCTTAGGCAAGTTGAAAATGAGCAGGTTTATGATTTATACGACAGGTTACAACCTGTTAACATTTACCAATTACAAAGGATTCGATCCTGAAGTAAATCAATATGATGCAAACGGACCTTCCATGGGGGTAGATTATGGTACATACCCACAATCTAGAACCTTTTTGTTTGGTATTAATGTGGGCTTTTAATCAAAAAATAACATGAACTTAAAGATATATTCCATTATTGCAGCAAGTGCCGTTGTGTTAACCCTCGGAAGTTGCAAAAAAGATTTTTTAGATAAGTCACCGGTAACCCAGGTGGGGCCAGATGTAGCTTTTGCCGATGCCGCAGCTGCAGAAAGATTAATACGCGGTGCTTATGCCGGCATGTATAATGATTACCACATCTGGGATTTTATGACCAATGGTGATGTAACCGCAGACAATGCCTATGCAGGTGGCGATAACCCCGCTAATATGGCCATAGACAAGTTTACCTCCATTTCTACTAACGGAAATATTACCAGAGACTGGAACGGCTTATACAGCAACATTAAAGATTGTAACATTGTATTAAACAATGTGGGTAACATTGCCGATCCGGCACTGGATGCCAATAACAGAAGGAATGAAATGTTGGGCGAAGCCAGCATTATGCGGGCATACATGTATTTTAACCTGGTTCGCTTATGGGGTTCTGTTCCATTGGTATTGGCTTTACCGACTAAGGATGAAGAATTTTATCCGGCTAAAGCAAGTGTAGAAGCCATATATGCACAAATCATTAAAGACCTGGAATTTGGTGCTGCCAATGCGCCAACTTCTGCAGCGACCAAAGGTATTGTTACCAAAGGTGTGGCTAATGCGCTGCTGGCAAAAGTATATGCCTCACAAAGCACACCTAACTGGGCGAAAGTGGTGGAACATGCTGATGCTGTAATCGGTGGTGGTTATTCGTTACTTAGCGATTATGATGCCTTGTTTGACGCTAAACATGAGAACAATGCCGAAGCCATCTGGGAAATGCAATTTGATGGTTGGGGTGGTGCCCATGGTAACTGGATGCCAAGCGTGATTGTTGGTACGGGATGGAAAAGGTTTAACACCCCTACTAACGATCTTGTGGCTGCTTTTGATGCGGAAAACGACGTGATACGAAAAAATTCGAGCATCTATTTCAGAAATGTAGTATCTGAAGGATGGACAGACGATTACTGGTCGAAAACCAATTACCCATACATAAACAAATACCGCGCAGATGATCAATCGAACAGTTATATCTTAAGATTAGCTGATATCTTATTGTTAAAAGCAGAAGCTTTAAATGAGCAGAGTGCTGCAGGCTGGGCACAAGCCAAAACCATTGTTGACCAAGTAAGAGCAAGGGTTAAACTGGCTGGTACTCCGGCTGCCGACCAGGCATCGATGCGTTTGGCCATAGAAAAAGAACGCCGTCTGGAGCTCGCATTCGAAGGGCATCGGTGGTTCGATCTGTTGCGCACCAACAGAGCCATTACCGTGATGAACGCACAGAAAGATGGAAAAGGCGCTTCCCTTAATTATGGAGTTACTGCCGATAAACTTTACTTCCCGATTCCACAGGGAGAGTTAGACGCCAATCCTAACGTACGATAATTAACAAACACCAAAGGCTGTGTATGCAGCCTTTGGTGTTTATATACACATCAAACAATTTAAAAACGAATCAATGATGCATGACAAAAACCTCTTAAAACCCATTACCTGGGTATGCTTACTTGCTGCAGTGATGGTAAGCGCCTGCAGCACGAGAAAAGATACCCGCACCGCCAAAACAACACAGGATCCAGGCAGTACTACTGGCCTTTGGCTAACTACTGGTGATCAGCGTGCTTTACTGGCCAAACAAAATGTAACGCTATCCTTTAGCGATGCCATTGATCAGCGTCAAACTATTGACATTGACGACAGTCGGCAATTTCAAAGCATTGATGGTTTCGGTTACACCTTAACCGGAGGCAGTGCCACCCTTATTAATAACCTTGGTGAAAAAGAGAAAGATGCCTTATTGCAAGAACTTTTTTCGCCGGAAGGAAACGGAATTGGGGTTAACTACCTGCGCATTAGCATAGGAGCTTCAGACTTAAGCGCAACTACTTTCTCGTATAACGATCTGCCAGAAGGGCAAACAGATATCAAACAGGAGAAATTCTCTATTGAAAAGGAAATGACTGACCTGATTCCAATCTTAAAGAAAATTGTAGCCATCAATCCAAAGCTTCTTATTCTGGGTTCACCATGGTCTGCCCCTGTCTGGATGAAAGACAACAACAGTTTTAAAGGCGGAAGCTTGAAATCAGAATTTTACCAGAGCTATGCTACCTATTTTGTAAAGTACATTAGGGCAATGCAGAAGCAGGGTATCACTATTGATGCCATTACCATACAGAATGAGCCGTTGCACCCAGGTAACGTACCGAGCATGTACATGGACGCTAAAGGTCAGGCCACCTTTATTAAAACAGCATTGGGTCCTTTATTTAAAAAAGAAGGTATTAAAACAAAGATCATTTTATATGATCACAATGCGGATAAGCCAGAATACCCGATTTCTATTTTAGATGATCCGGAGGCTAAACAATATGTTGACGGTTCGGCTTTCCATTTATACGGTGGTACCATTGATGCCTTATCAAAA
>NZ_JAZQNU010000148.1:0-7798 GCF_045627485.1 Pedobacter sp.
CTTTAAAGTTTGAAAGAATTGGATTCTCAATAATCTCACCACCAGAACCTGATTTTTGAGGTTTAGCCATCAAACCACGCATAAGTCGGATCTAGCCATGTCGTTCTGTGAGCCAAGGAGTTGTCCCTCTCTATTGTCTTCCTAAGACCGCTTGGCCTCCGACTTCTTTAAAGTTTGAAAGAATTGGATTCTCAATAATCTCACCACCAGAACCTGATTTTTGAGGTTTAGCCATCAAACCACGCATACCGCATAGCTGACGAATCTGCTCTTTCGAACCACGGGCTCCAGAGTCCAACATCATGTAAACGGAGTTGAAACCTTGGTTATCGCTCGATAACTGTGTCATCACGTATGATGTTAAACGGTTATTAATACGAGTCCAGATATCGATAATTTGGTTATAACGCTCGTTGTTAGTAATGAATCCCATGTTATAGTTATTCCTTACTTCTTCAACTTCTGCAGTAGCTTGCTCCAATAAAGCTGTTTTCTCTACCGGAATATTAACATCCTGCAAGTTAAACGACAAACCACCTTTAAAGGCCGTTTGGAAACCTAATTCTTTGATATCATCAAGGAAACGAGCTGCACGTGCCATTCCGGTAATTTTTACCACATGACCAATGATGTCCCTAAGTGATTTCTTGGTTAGTAATTCATTGATGAAACCAACTTCTGCTGGAACCATCTGGTTGAATAATACACGACCAACTGTAGTGTCTACTAATTTACTAACGATTGATCCGTCTTCTTCTTTAACATTTACCTTAACTTTAATAAATGCGTGAAGATCGATGCTCTTCTCGTTGTAAGCAATGATTACTTCTTCAGGAGAATAGAAAATAGAATCTTGTCCTTTAACTACTCTGTCTGCATCAGTTCTACGGCCTTTAGTAATGTAATAAAGACCCAAAACCATATCCTGAGATGGAACCGTAATCGGTGTACCATTCGCTGGATTCAAAATATTGTGTGCAGCTAACATCAGAACTTGGGCTTCCAAAATTGCAGCATTACCTAAAGGTAAGTGGACTGCCATCTGGTCACCATCAAAATCCGCGTTAAATGCAGTACATACTAATGGGTGTAATTGTATCGCTTTCCCTTCAATTAATTTCGGTTGGAAAGCCTGAATACCCAATCTGTGCAACGTAGGTGCACGATTCAATAATACAGGGTGACCTTTCAGTACATTTTCCAAGATATCCCAAACTAAAGGATCTTTTCTATCTACAATTTTCTTAGCAGATTTTACTGTTTTTACAATACCCCGTTCAATCATCTTACGAATGATGAACGGTTTGAATAGCTCTGCAGCCATATCTTTAGGTAAACCACATTCATGTAATTTTAGGTTAGGACCTACAACAATTACAGAACGAGCAGAATAATCCACACGTTTACCTAATAAGTTTTGACGGAAACGACCTTGTTTACCTTTCAGAATATCAGAAAGTGATTTCAAAGCACGGTTACCTTCAGTTTTAACTGCATTCACTTTACGTGAATTGTCAAAAAGTGAATCCACCGCTTCCTGTAACATACGTTTCTCATTACGTAAAATTACTTCTGGCGCTTTGATTTCGATCAAACGTTTTAAACGGTTGTTACGGATAATTACACGACGGTAAAGATCATTTAAATCTGAAGTCGCAAAACGACCACCTTCTAAAGGAACTAATGGACGTAATTCTGGTGGAATAACAGGAACGATCTTAATGATCATCCATTCCGGATTATTCTCGATACGAGATCTTGAACCACGGAAAGCTTCTACAACTTGTAAGCGTTTTAAAGCTTCGTTTTTACGTTGCTGAGAAGTTTCGTTAGCCGCCTGGTGACGTAAGTTGTAAGATAAAGTGTCTAAATCAATACGTTTCAACAAATCCTCTAATGCTTCAGCACCCATTTTGGCGATGAATTTATTAGGATCTTTGTCATCCAAATATTGGTTTTCTTTAGGCAACTTGTCAAGAATATCCAGATACTCTTCTTCGGTTAAGAAATCCATATACTGGATACCTTCTTCCTCCATTAAACCAGCCTGAATAACTACATAACGTTCGTAGTAAATAATCAAGTCTAATCTCTTGGTCGGCAAACCTAATAAGTAACCGATTTTGTTTGGCAGGGAACGGAAATACCAGATATGCGCAACAGGAACCACCAAATTGATGTGTCCCATACGCTCTCTACGTACTTTCTTTTCCGTTACTTCAACACCACAACGATCACAAACAATACCCTTATAACGGATACGTTTATATTTACCGCAATGACATTCGTAATCCTTTACTGGACCAAAAATACGCTCACAGAACAAACCATCACGCTCAGGTTTGTAAGTACGGTAATTGATGGTTTCAGGTTTCAACACTTCCCCACTAGAACGCTCCAAGATAGCCTCAGGCGACGCCAGACTGATGGTTATGGAAGTGAAGTTGCTTTTTAATTTATTATCCTTTTTGTAAGACATATCTTTTTATTTGTAAGTCTTAAGCTAAAATGCGGCGTGATGATGAACACCACGCCGTATTTATAACCTAAAACATTTAGTCTAACGTAATATCTAAACCTAGTCCGCGTAGCTCATGTACCAGTACATTGAATGATTCTGGTACGCCTGGTGTAGGCAGGTTCTCCCCTTTTACAATCGCTTCGTAAGTTTTTGCTCTACCGATAACATCATCAGATTTCACGGTTAAGATCTCTTGTAGGATATTAGCTGCACCGAATGCCTCTAAAGCCCAAACCTCCATCTCACCAAAACGCTGACCACCGAATTGAGCCTTACCACCTAATGGCTGTTGTGTAATTAAAGAGTACGGTCCGATAGAACGGGCGTGCATCTTATCATCAACCATGTGGCCTAATTTCAACATGTAGATAATACCAACTGTAGTTGGCTGATCAAATTTCTCACCCGTCAAACCATTATGTAAATAGGTTCTTCCAGATGCAGGAACACCAGCTTTGGCAATCCATTCTTCCACTTCATCATGTTTGGCACCATCAAAAATCGGGGTAGCAAATTTTACACCTAATTCCTGACCAGCCCAAGCCAATACCGTTTCATAGATCTGTCCAAGGTTCATACGTGAAGGTACACCCAATGGGTTCAACACGATATCAACCGGAGTACCATCGTCTAAGAAAGGCATATCTTCATCACGTACAATACGGGCTACAATACCCATATTACCGTGACGACCAGCCATCTTATCACCAACTTTCAGTTTACGTTTTTTAGCAACATAAACTTTAGCCATTTGAACAATACCTGAAGGTAACTCATCACCTACACTAATGGCGAACTTATCACGTTTGTAAGCACCTAGTTCTTCGTTTACACGAATACCATAGTTGTGCAACAATAACTTAATTTGTTCGTTTTTGTCCTCATCAGTAGTCCATTTATATGGATTGATGTGTGCATACTCTAAATCAGCTAAGCTTTTTTGAGTGAATTTAGCACCTTTAGGGAAAAGCAGTTCTTTATAAACATTATAAACACCTTGGGAGGTTTTGCCGTTCACAATCTGGAACAACTTATCAACCAATTCGTTTTTAAGGTTCTCAACAGCTAAGTTATATCTCTTGTCTAGTTTCTCAATTGCAGATTTCTCTTCTGCTTTTGTAGTTTTCTTAGCTCTTGAAAATAATTTAGTATCAATAACAACACCTTTAATTGATGGTGGCGTTGTTAAAGAAGCATGTTTAACATCTCCGGCTTTATCACCAAAGATCGCACGAAGTAATTTCTCTTCCGGCGAAGGATCAGACTCACCCTTAGGTGTGATCTTACCAATAAGGATATCACCTTCTTTAACTTCTGCACCAACACGGATGATACCGTTTTCATCTAAATCTTTAGTCGCTTCTTCAGAAACGTTAGGGATATCAGAGGTTAACTCTTCTTCTCCACGTTTTGTATCACGCACTTCAAGTTCAAACTCTTCAATGTGTAATGAAGTAAAGATATCATCTCTAACAATACGCTCATTAATTACGATCGCATCCTCAAAATTGTATCCTTGCCAAGGCATGAAAGCTACTTTTAAGTTTCTTCCTAATGCCAGTTCACCATTTTCGGTAGCATAACCTTCACAAAGTACTTGTCCTTTTGTTACTTTCTGACCTTTCTTAACGATTGGTTTTAAGTTAATACAAGTATTCTGATTGGTTTTTTTGAATTTTATCAGTTTGTATGTTTTGCTATCACCCTCGAAGGAAACTAAACGATCGCCGTCGTTTCTTTCGTATTTAATGGTGATTTCGTTAGCATCTACATATTCAACAACACCATTTCCTTCTGCATTGATCAGGGTTCTGGAGTCACGTGCAACACGTCCTTCCAATCCTGTACCAACAATAGGCGCTTCCGGACGTAATAACGGCACGGCTTGACGCTGCATGTTTGATCCCATCAAGGCACGGTTGGCATCATCATGCTCTAAGAAAGGAATCAAGGAAGCTGCAATCGAAGTAATCTGATTCGGTGCAACATCCATTAAATCTAATTTCTCAGGCTCAATAACCGGGAAGTCACCCTCGTAACGTGCTTTAACACGCGTAGTGGTAAAATTACCCTGATCATCGTAAGAAGCATTTGCCTGCGCAATGGTTTTACCATCCTCATCTTCAGCTGAAAGATAAATAACCGGTTCCTCTACTGCAACCACACCGTCAACTACTTTCTTGTATGGTGTTTCAATAAACCCTAAATTATTAATCTTCGCGTGAACACAAAGAGATGAAATCAAACCAATGTTTGGACCCTCTGGTGTTTCAATGGTACATAAGCGCCCATAGTGAGTATAGTGAACGTCACGAACCTCGAAACCTGCACGCTCACGTGACAGACCACCTGGACCTAAAGCCGATAAACGGCGTTTGTGAGTGATCTCTGCCAATGGATTCGTTTGATCCATAAACTGAGATAACTGATTCGTACCAAAGAAGGAATTAATAACCGACGACAATGTACGGGCATTAATTAAATCAGTTGGCGTAAACACCTCGTTGTCACGAATGTTCATCCTTTCACGGATGGTACGTGCCATACGTGCCAAACCAACACCAAATTGAGCGTATAACTGCTCACCTACCGTACGTACACGACGATTCGATAAGTGGTCAATATCATCCACCTCTTCTTTAGAGTTGATTAATTTGATCAGGTACTTAACAATAGCAATAATATCCGCTTTAGTTAAAACCTTCACATGGTCTGGCGTATCCATTTTCAACTTACGGTTGATGCGGTAACGACCAACATCACCTAAGTCATAACGTTTATCCGAGAAGAACAAACGTTCGATAATACCCCTTGCTGTTTCCTCATCAGGTGGTTCTGCGTTACGCAAAGCACGGTAGATGTTTTCCACAGCCTCTTTTTCAGAGTTTGAAGTATCCTTTTGTAATGTATTATATATAATGGTATAATCAGCTTGACTTGCGCCATCCTCTTTTGATAAGATGATGGTTTTTACACCCGCGTCAATGATCATATCGACATGTTCATCTTCTAAAACAGTATCCCTGTCTAAGATTACTTCGTTACGATCTATAGAAACTACCTCACCGGTATCTTCATCTACAAAATCTTCAACCCATTTTCTTAATACCCTTGCAGCCAGCTTACGTCCGATATATTTTTTCAAACCAGATTTGCTTACTTTAACCTCATCGGCTAAATCAAACAATTCAAGGATGTCCTTATCAGAATCATAACCGATAGCACGCAATAAGGTGGTCACCGGGAACTTTTTCTTACGATCAATATAGGCATACATCACGTTATTAACGTCTGTTGCAAACTCGATCCAAGAACCTTTGAAAGGAATAACACGGGCAGAATAAAGCTTAGTACCATTCGTGTGACGGCTTTGGCCAAAGAACACACCTGGCGACCTGTGCAACTGCGATACAATTACACGCTCTGCTCCGTTAATCACAAATGTACCTTTAGGGGTCATATAAGGAATGGTACCTAAATATACATCTTGAATAATCGTTTCAAAATCTTCGTGTTCAGCGTCGTTACACGAAAGCTTAAGCTTCGCTTTTAACGGAACACTGTAAGTTAATCCACGGTCAATACACTCAGGTATATCATAACGGGGTGGATCAATAAAATAATCAAGGAATTCTAAAACGAAAATGTTTCTGGAATCCGTGATTGGAAAATTCTCAGCAAATACTTTAAACAAACCCTCTGTATGACGGTTATCTGAAGTAGTTTCGATCTGAAAAAATTCTCTGAATGATTGCAACTGCACATCTAGAAAATCTGGGTAGTCTATGATATGCTTACTACGTGCAAAATTTACTCTTTGGTCGACTTTATTTGCCAATGGACTAAAGTTAAATTACTTTAAGAATAAACTATTTGTTTGGTTTGCCGCTAACACAATTTCATCAGCCAAACTAAATGAAATGTTTATAAACAGGTATAGACTCCGACTATATAGTCGGAGTCTATGATAAAGTTATATTAAAATTAAGTGATTACTTAATTTCAACTACAGCTCCAGCTTCTTCTAATTGTTTTTTCAAACCTTCAGCTTCGTCTTTAGTAACACCAGCTTTTAATTCTTTTGGTGCACCGTCAACTAGTTCTTTAGCTTCTTTCAAGCCTAAGCCTGTTAAGTCTTTTACTAATTTAACAACTGCTAATTTAGAACCACCAGCTTCTTTCAAAATTACATCAAAAGTAGTTTTTTCTTCAGCTGCAGGAGCTGCATCACCAGCAGGACCTGCAACAGCTACTGCAGCAGCAGCTGGTTCAATACCGTACTCGTCTTTAAGGATTTGAGCTAATTCGTTAACTTCTTTAACTGTTAAGTTTACCAATTGCTCAGCAAACGCTTTTAAATCTGCCATTTTTATAGATTTTAAAAATTTACGTAAAATAATTTATTTTATTATGAACTTATAAGGCGTTCCTTAACCTTCTCTTTCTTGAAGAGTTTTAACAATTCCTGCAATTTTACCACCGCTAGATTTAAGTGCTGAAACAACATTTTTAGCTGGAGATTGTAATAATCCAATGATATCGCCAATAAGCTCTTCTCTTGATTTCAAGCTTACTAAAGTATCTAAATGGTTATCTCCAACATATACTGCTGAATCAATGTAAGCACCTTTTAATACTGGTTTGTCAGATGTTTTTCTCAAGGCTTTGATCAGCTTTGCTGGTCCGTTACCTGTAGATGAGAATAATAATGCTGACTGACCTTTTAGCGCTGTAAAGATCTCTGATGCATCGCCGTCTAATCCTTCGATCGCTTTTTTGATCAAAGTATTTTTAGCTACCTGCATTTCGATCCCGCTTTCGAAACATTTGCGACGGATATTATTTACTTTTTCAACAGTTAAGCTAGATGTATCAGCAATATAAAAATTGCCAAACTCTTGCATTTTCTCTTGAAGAGCTGAAACTAGTTCGTGTTTTTCTTCTCTGTTCATAATTATGCCCCCGCTACTGTTTTAGGTTCGATAGCAATTCCAGGACTCATAGTTGAAGAAACATGAATGCTCTTAAAATAAGTTCCTTTTGCAGCAGATGGTTTTAATTTTGAAATTACTTGAATTACTTCTAAAGCGTTTTCGTATATCTTTTCTGCTGGGAATGATACTTTTCCTACCGAAGCGTGAATGATACCACTTTTGTCAACTTTAAAATCTATTTTCCCACCTTTTACATCAGTAACTGCTTTGCCAACTTCGTTGGTTACAGTACCTGACTTAGGGTTTGGCATAAGGTTACGTGGACCTAAAACGCGGCCTAGTT
>NZ_JAZQNU010000149.1:0-2133 GCF_045627485.1 Pedobacter sp.
TCGGTGGTGTCCACCTCTTCCCATTCCGAACAGAGAAGTTAAGCCCACCAGAGCCGATGGTACTGCGGTAACACGTGGGAGAGTAGGTCGGTGCCAAATCTTAAAGAAAGCCTGTAGGAAACTACAGGCTTTTCTTGTTTAATGCCTTTTTATACTTAAATGTTCCTGGAGTATATTCACATACCAGATAGCTACTCAATTATCTGCAGGCCTGTTCTTGTTTACTTTATTTGATATCTTAGTGTTCGAAATACCTGTACATTGTTGTAGCATCGTTAGGCTCAATAATTAAACTCAAAATTTAGATCGCTCATGAAAACAAGATTATCAGTATGCTTTATGTTCCTGTTTATTCAAACTGGATATACGCAAACCATCGATAAAGTAAAGTTAGACCACTATTTCCTGGCTCTTGAAGCAAATAACAAGTTTATGGGTAGTGTTGCTATTGCTAGGGACGGGAAAGTGCTGTATACAAAAGAAATTGGGTTTAGGTTTGTTGATGATAAACTTAAACCCAATGAACGTACCAAGTATAGAGTTGGTTCGATCTCCAAGACCTTCACTGCTGCTTTGTTGTTTAAAGCCATAGATGAAAAGAAAACTGACCTTACACAAAAGCTGAATAAATACTTTCCTACAGTAAAGAATGCTGATAAAATCACCATTAGCCATTTGCTAAACCACCATAGTGGCATTCACAATTTTACTGATGATGCTGATTATCTGAAATGGTACACCCAAAATAAGAGTGAACAGGAAATGGTTACCCTTATCTCTGCATTTGGAAGTGATTTTGAACCTGGTAGTAAAGCTGCATACAGCAATTCTAATTATGTGCTCTTAACTTATATTCTTCAAAAGATATATAAGAAACCTTATGCCCAAATTCTGGAGGAAAAAATTGTAAATCCCCTTGGTTTAAAAGACACCTATTATGGTGGTAAAATTGATATGGCAAATAATGAAAGCTATTCTTATCAATTGATGAACGGATGGGTGATACAAGATGAAACGGATATGTCTATACCGGCAGGCGCTGGCGCAATTGTTTCAACACCTTCTGATCTGACCATCTTTGCGCATGCTTTATTCAATGGCGAAATCGTATCAGCAGAAAGTCTTAAACAGATGAAAACTACCCAGAATGGTTTTGGAATGGGTTTGTTTGAGGCGCCTTTTCATGAGAAGAAAAGTTATGGGCATAATGGGGGGATAGATGGCTTCAGATCCAACTTCGGCTATTTTCCGGAAGATCGGGTTTCCATTGCTTTAACCTCTAATGGTTCTGCTTATGATAACAATAAAATCTCCATAGTTTTATTAAGCAGTGTGTTCAACAAACCATTCGATATACCCTCTTTTATGGCATTGACTACCGATGAGCTGGAGCGATACCTGGGTATTTATTCAGCCAAGAACTTCCCGCTTAAAATTACGATTACCAGGTCTGGCAATACCTTATCCGGTCAGGCTACTGGCCAGCCGGCATTTACATTAGAGCCGACGGCTAAACATGTATTTAATTTTGACCAGGCCGGCCTTGTTTTACAATTTAATCCGGACACGAAAGAAATGACTTTAAAACAGGGGGGTAGGGATTATCTATTAAGCAGGGAATAATTAATCACTTAAATGGTTTTGCAGAACCCGATTTTGAAAAAGATCGGGATTTTGTGTTTAATGCAGGGGTCCTTTAATTCTGTTAGGCTATGCATAGGGATTTTAACTCATGAATTGGGTTAGTTAATCTGCGGTAAGGTCGGATTAAGATTTTTGTTGCAATTCTTTAGGCTCTGGGATAGCCTGTTAGCTTGTTCATACAAATATAAGCTGCAATTGTTTTGCGGGGATAGAATATTTTCCTACTTTTGCATCCCGCTTCGGAGGAAGGGAAACAGTGAAAGGGATATAGAGAAGGTTGATTTGAAGAGCTAAAAGTAGTAATGTTGTTCTGAGTTTAAAAAGCTTAACGCTTATTTAAACAAAAAGAAAAAGTTTAAAAAAAAGCTTGACAATAATAAAAAGATTACTACCTTTGCCATCCCAAACAACAAGGGAATTTAGCAGCGGAGCTGCTAGAAGAAAAACAAGATTGAAACGACTGATTTTACAAACTGACTTTCGGAGGAA
>NZ_JAZQNU010000150.1:0-71726 GCF_045627485.1 Pedobacter sp.
CTATGCCTGGGCACCCGATGCCCTACCGGTAGAGAAACTTCAGCAATACACCATCAGCTGGGCAGAAAAACAGTTTGGAAGCACTCATGCCCGTGATATTGCACGTTTAATCGACCTAACCTTAAAATATAACGGTCGGATCAAACCAGAGTTATTAGATGCTGATACCTATAGCTTAAACCACTATAAGGAATTTGAGACGGTAGTGGCTGACTTTAAAAATCTGCTGGTACAGGCAGAATTTATTAACAGCAAACTGCCCGCCAACCAGAAAGATGCATATTACCAATTGGTACTTCACCCGATCCAGGCGGCAGGAAATTTGAATGAGCTGTACTTCGCGGTAGCCAAAAACAGGACGTATGCCAAACAGCAGCGTAATACCACTAACGAACTGGCAGAACAGGTGAAAACGCTGTACCAAAAGGACGAGGAAATTACCAACTACTACAACAAAGTAATGGCTAATGGAAAGTGGGACCATATGATGGATCAGACCCATATTGGTTATACCTATTGGCAACAACCTGAGCAAAATTCCATTCCCAAAACAGAAACCATTACAGTAGCTTCAAAACCTGCTATGGGCATCTATGTAGAAGGTAACGAGAAGGTCTTGCCAACAATTGATTATTACAACCAGGCAAGCCCCTACCTTGAAATCTTTAACAAAGGAAATGGCAACATCAAATACACAGTAAAAACCCCTGCCTATCTTATTCCAACGAAGACAAGCGGGGAAACTAGCACCCAGGAACGTATAGCGTTCAGTGTGAACTGGGACAAAGCACCAAAAGGAAAAACCAGTACTTCGGTGGTGGTAACAGGTAATGATGGCACTAAAATCACTGTTCCGCTAACTGTAGATAACCGCAGATTTAGTGAAGACCAAGTGATTGGTTTTGTACAGAAGGATAACTATATTGCCATGGAGGCCGCACACTTTACTAAAAAAGTAGATAACAGGCCTATTTTTTGGAAAGTGATTCCAGGATACGGAAAAACCAAAGATGGCGTGATGACGGTTCCGGTAACAAGCAGTCCACAGACCCTATCGGAAACCACACCGCATCTGGAGTATACTATATACACACATGATGCTGGTGATTTTAACCTCCATAGCTACATCTCTCCGACCATCGATTTCACCAATAGTGACGGATTGAAATTTGCCGTTTCGGTTGATGACCAAGCACCTGTTATTGTGAATATCAGCAGTGACTACAAAACTGAAGCTGCGTGGCGCAAGTCGGTAGCAGACAACATCAAGATTTTTAAAACTTCACTTAAAATAGATAAACCTGGTAAACACACCATCAAATACTGGATGATTACCCCTGGAGTAGTACTGCAAAAACTTACACTTGACATGGGTGGATTGAAACCAAGCTTTTTAGGACCACAAGAAACTTTTGTAAACCAATAATAAACGATGATGAAAACACTTAAAACGCCCGCTATGTTGCTCCTTGTAGCCATAGCTACAACAGCTTGTCAGCAAAACGACAAGCTAACTTCCGGACAGGAAACGACAGACTCCACTTCGACCAGCAAATACCTGTCTGAACCTGTTATTGAAGCTATTTACACCGCTGATCCATCAGCACATGTTTTCGACGGCAAGATTTACATCTACCCTTCGCATGATATTGATGCGGGAACACCGGAAAACGACATGGGCGAACATTTCGCTATGAAAGACTACCATGTGTTATCGATGGATAGTATAAACGGAAAAGCAACTGATCATGGCGTAGCCTTGTCGGTAGAAGATGTTCCATGGGCGAGCAAACAAATGTGGGCACCTGATGCGGCTTATAAAAATGGTACTTATTACCTGTATTTCCCGGCAAAAGATAAAAATGAAGTATTCAGAATTGGTGTTGCTACCTCAAAAACACCAACTGGTCCTTTTAAAGCGGAAGCCAAACCAATTGAAGGAAGTTACAGCATGGACCCTGCTGTTTTTACAGATACCGACGGCAACAGCTATATGTACTTTGGTGGTATTTGGGGAGGACAATTACAACGCTGGAAAGACGGAAAATACGATCCAAATGGTTCTAAAACCGATTCACAGAAAGAAGATGAACCTGCAATAGCGCCAAGGGTAGCAAAAATGAGTAAAGATATGTTAAGCTTTGACGGTCCGGTAAAGGAAGTTAAAATCTTGACTAAGGATGGCAAGGAAATCTTAACTAAAGATCACGACAGGCGCTTCTTTGAAGCTGCATGGGTACATAAATACAATGGTAAGTATTATTTTACCTATTCAACCGGCGACACGCATTACCTGGCTTATGCTATTGGTGACAGTCCGATGGGACCATTTATTTATCAGGGGAAATTTATGGATCCAGTTCAAGGATGGACAACACATCATTCCATTGCAGAAGTAAATGGCAAATGGTATTTATTTTATCATGATACACAGTTATCAAACAAAACGCATTTGAGGAATGTGAAAGTAACACCATTGGAACACCAGGCTGATGGCAGTATCAAACTGATTGAACCATTGAAAAAATAGACACATTGCTTATTAAAAGAAGAAGCCATATCATATAAAAATGATATGGCTTCTTTCGTACTTAAGAATTCTCAAGTCAGTAAACACGAATATTTTTAATTTCCCTCGTAATCCAACCATTTAAAAGAGGCCTTGCTATTTGAGGTTTCACCATTTGAACTGGCATAAAGAGCGAATAGTACACCGATAAAACCGCCAGCTTGTTTAGTGCTGATAAACTTGCCGTCTACGTTATCTTTCAGCACCTTCCAGTCTCCCGCTTTTTCCGCAAAAAGAAAGTTGTAAATTCCACCTTTGGCATCAATGCGTAAATAAAGTGGCGATGTGGCGTTCGCTAATTCTTGCTCTGCTAAAACCTCTTGTTTACCACCTCTTCCTGGTCCGCGTACCAACTGCACCATAGGTTTACCATCTACAATTGACTTACACAAATAATAGAAGTGTTTTTCACTTTGAAAAGCTAACAAACCTGCTTGTTCTTTTTCGTTAGCAGCCTTAAAGTCGAGCACGGTAGATGCTGATGAATACAGGTGCTGCTGGCGTTTACCAATAAAAGCTGGCTGTGCAGACCCCATAACAGTTTCCGGCAGTAATTTCATAGTCAGCCCTTGCTTTTTGGTTAACGTATACCAGCTTGGGTCATGTGTTCTTAAAAACAACAAAGCAGGATCCAGCTTTTTATCGAAGCTTAGTCTATACTTAAAAGCACCACTTTGTGGTAAGGCACCGGCTTGTTTAACTTCTTTAAAATCGGCGGTATACTTGTATTGTATTTCTTCTATGCCAGGGTTAATGATAGGCCATCCGTCGGTCCAGGTTACCGGTGCAATAAAAGTTTCACGCCCTGTGTTGTAGTAATCCCCTTCGTAAGGTCTTACCGCAAGAAATATGGCGTAGGTCTTACCATCCGGCCCGTCAACCAGCTCGGCATGTCCGGCTGATGTAATTGGGTTAGGACGATTTGGATCGAGGTGACGTTGTGTTAAAATAGGGTTTTTATCGTAAGGAATAAATGGACCTGTAGGCGATTTACTTCTTAAAATTACCTGGGAGTGATTTACCGAAGTACCTCCTTCTGCAGCGCAGATGTAATACCATTCTCCGCGTTTAAACAAATGCGGTCCTTCAATCCACACCGGTTTGGTGCTGATGTCTACACCCCCATTTACCATGAGCATCTCATCGCCTTTAACTTTGAGGTTTTCAGCATCAAATTCATACATGCGGATGGTACGGTGTCCATCATATAAAGGTTTACGATCTGGTGCATCGCTGTTATAAATGATGTAAGCTTTATTATCGGTATCGAAAAATAAAGAGGGATCAATGCCATTTACACCCTTTAGGTATACAGGGTCGCTCCAAGGACCTGCTGGATTTTTAGCCGTAACCACAAAATTTCCCTTGTTATCTATGTTAGTACAGGTAACATAATATGTACCCTTGTTAAAATAGATGGAGGGTGCAAATAGGCCCCTCGAAGTTCCGTCACCAATAAAGGTCATCTGTGAGGGGCGATCGATAACATTGCCAATCTGTTTCCAGTTCTTTAAATCTTTACTGTGAAATACCGGTATGCCAGGAAAATAAGAAAATGTAGAATTGACCAGGTAGTAATCTGTGCCCACACGGGTAACACTTGGATCAGGGTAAAAACCTGATAGCACTGGATTGGTAAAAGTAATTTGTGCAGATGCGTTAAGGCTTAACATTGCAAATACAAAGAATAATAGCTTTCTCATACAAATATATAAATGGTTTCTAAAAGCTGAATATAAGCATATTTACGCAATCGCAACCGATTGCGTAAATAATATTGTCGATACATAACCAGTATCGAGTAGCTTCTTTATCTTATGGATTTAGCACTTTCTCGTAAGCCTTTCTCGGACTATTTCTAAAGTACACCTCCCCACAATACACATAACCCTGCCTGTCAAATGTTTTCATCATCGCAATATTATCAAAGTTGGTATCCACCTTGATGCTATAAATATGGTTATCCAGGGCATATTCTTCAACGCTGGTCATAATTTTTCTCGCTAACCCTTTACCCAGATAATTTTCTGCAATTGCAATCCGATGAATTACAATAAAATCATCATTTGTTAACCATTTTCCTTGAATACCTTCATAAGCAGGTTCATTATTTATGATTACTGCACAATATCCTGCAATCGTTTCTCCATCAGTTAACACAAACCCAGCGCCATCTGCGATATCGTTTTGTACTACATTTACGTTAGGATAACCATCCTGCCATTGTTTGCTGCCGTCTTCCTTCCTGCGGATAATAGCTTGTTGTAAAAGTTCCCAGATTGAGTCAAGGTCCGCAGCGGTAGCCTTTCTAAACTTGTATTCCATTTGTTATAAAATGTGGTGTGAGGGAGAATAAATGATCAAGGTAATAATTTAACAGCTATTTTATATACTGGTACTCTATCCCCTGGTTTCAGCGTCATCAACCCCTTTAGCGAACATTCAGCAGCGCTGTTAGCCATGTAAAATTCTATACACTGGAGTATCCGCGATACATCCAGCAATATAAAATGAAGTCAAAAAATGAATATATCGACAAGTATTTATTGTTAATCGACATGCGGCATCCCCCTGTTAAGTCGCCGCTAAATCATAAGCTGGTTTCCAACTCTCCAGTGATTTATTAGTAATCGAAGTATTTATCATATCAACCGTAATGGCTGTGCGCGCGCCTGTATACACGTTGGAACTAGGCAGCTGTAACGTACTTACACATTGGTGAAAGTCTTTCATGGCATACCAGGAGCCGTCTTTTAGAGGTCCGGTCATAATGGGTGTCCCTCCATCTTTATTCCAGGTGATTTTAGTTGCTCCGGTTACGCCATCTACAGTCTCCTGCATGGCCTTACGTGTTTCCTCTTCGGGATAATAGATCCCTTCATCCATCAGTAAAGATACCGTTCCTTTAGAGCCACGGAACTTAAACAGGTAGCCATCATGGCGATTGGCGCAGGTAGCCCCGAAACTGCCAACCATACCTGCTTTATTGAAACGTAAAATGGATTGTACATTGTCGCAGGTTTCCCGGCCATCTTTGTAGAAATCTATGCCACCTGTTCCCTGCACTTCATCAACATGGGTATCAAAAGCCCAATTTACAAAATCGATCTGGTGCGATAATAATTCCGCTGGCAAGCCACCGGAATATTCTTTGTACATCCGCCAGTTGATTTGCCTTTCCAGTGCCGGATCATGCACTGGGCGACGCCATGTACCATTTCTATCCCATCGGCAATCTATGTTGGTGACCTGCCCCAGGTAGCCGCTACCAATCATCTCCTTCACCTTGTAATAAAGTGGGGTGTAACGGTATTGGTGACCAACCTGTAAAATCTGCTTTGGTTTGTTACGCATCAGGTTAACCAGTTCAATGGCCTCCTGGCGGTTATAAGTCATGGTTTTTTCCAGGTATATATGTTTGCCTGCCTGCAAAGCGTCTTTACTGATTTGGAAGTGACCGTTCAGGGGCACAGAAATGATGACCGCATCAATACCTTTTTGCTCCAGCAGTTTACGGTAGTCTTTATAAGGTGTTGCTTCTGGTGCCAGTTTTTTTGCTTTCTCCAATCGGAAATCTAGCACGTCGCATATGGCTTTAACCCGGTATAAGTCAGGCAGCTCATGCAACACATGGATCAAGCCATTCCCGCGGTCGCCGCAGCCAATTACTGCAATATTTATTTTATCCGCAACAAACATTGGCGTAACGGCTTTTAACACAGAATGTTGTAAAAGAAGGCCACCAGTAGTTAAGCCTGCTTGTTTCAGGAAATTTCTTCTGCTCATGGTTAGTATTTAAATACTTTTCCGCCAGCCATCACTTCCTGGGTTTTTTCGTCGAAAGTGACTTTAGACCCCGTTCGTGCAGCGGCATTGGTCATTATTGTTGCAATAGAATGGTAATAACCAGCTTCTACGGGTGCATTTGGTTGTTTACGGCTACGGATACATTCCATCCAATTCAAAATATGACTGGTTACCAGAGCATCACCGCCAGTATTGGCTGAAGCTACTGCACGCATTTTAGGATCTGCTAAAACCAGCTCTGGCAGCAGGTTTGGCTCCATGCCCATTTCTTTGGCATAGCCTGCACCTAACCCGCCTTTTGGAGATACCGTATTATTTACAAGGTTCAGTTCACCCCCGGTGGCATAGTAAATTTCTGCCGGTCGCTCCTCTCCATTGTTCATTCGGGAACTAAAAGTTACCTGGAAGCCTTTTGTCATGTCGTCCTGCGGGCCATAATCGAATACTGCTGTGGTAGTATCCCAGTTCTTACGTCCATCTTTCCAGGCATAAATACCCCCATTGGCTACTACGCTGCGTGGATGTTTTAACCCTGTAAACCAGTGTACCGTATCAATCTGGTGGCTCATCCATTGACCTGGCATTCCCGATGAATAGGGCCAGAATAAACGGTATTCCAGGTATTTCCTTGGATCCCATGCTTCGTAAGGCCTGTTCATTAAGTAACGTTTCCAGTCAGTATCAGCTTCTTTTAACTGTGCCACCAATGCAGGGCGGCGCCAGCGACCAGGCTGGTTCACATTCCAGGTCAGCTCAACCATGGAAATATCACCAAACTTACCCGACCTGATAAAATCATTTGCAGCCATATAATTCGTACCACTGCGACGTTGGGAGCCTATCTGAATGATCCGGTCTGATTCGCGAACGGCTTTTAAAGCTGCCCGGTTATCTTCCATGGTTTCCGCAAAAGGTTTTTCTACATAGGCGTCGCATCCGGCTTTTACCGCTTCAATGGCATGCAAGGCATGTTGAAAATCTGCCGTGCTTACAAACACAGCATCAAGGTCTTTCATCTGGTATAACTCGTCATTATTGCGGCAACCTTTAATGCTATGCCCCATTTTTTCTTGTAAAAATGATACACCTTGCTCACGACGTACGCTCCACAGGTCTGAAACTGCAACCAGGTCAAAGTTCATGGCTTTGTGATGTCCAAAGAATGGTGGAAACAGTGAGGTACGGAAACGGTCAGAAAAACCAACCACTCCAACTTGTACCCTATCGTTGGCACCGATAATTCGCCCGTAACTTTTAGCACTCATAGCCATGGTCCCTGCATAAGTTCCTGCAGCGGCTATTGCCGCTTGTTTTATAAAATGTCTTCTTGAAGTAGATAGCATCTGTGTGTTATTTTAATTCCTGAATTTTGATACTTCTGAAGGATACGGTATTTCCGTGATCCTGTAAAAGGATGTGGCCTGTTTTAGCCATTCCAAAATTCTCCCAATCTTTGTACTTGCTGGAGGCCACAAGGTCTAAATACTCGGGTGATCCACGTTCAAATTCAATTACTTTATAACCATTCAGGTAATATTCAACTTTATTATCCGGAAATACCTTAATCACCCCCTGGTTCCACTCGCCAATTGGCTTACGTGCTGCAGGGGTTCTAGCCGAAGGGATTAAATCATACAGGGACGCCAGTGTGCGGTTATTATTACGGCCTAATTTTGCGTCAGGATGACGTTCGTCATCCAATAACTGGTATTCCAGGCCAATGGCTGAAGCGCCTTTTTCTTTTTCCGTTACAAAATACTTCACACCACTGTTTGCACCTTCAGTAAGTTTGAAATCAAATTTCAGCACAAAAGCACCATATTCTTTCTCTGTAACAATATCTCCGCCTACGCCACCTTCAGAGCCATCTGATGCCTTAATGGTAAACTCGCCATTGTCAACTACCCAACCTTTAGTGGGAAAACTTGTTTTATAAGCGCCACGCCATCCTTTGGTTGTTTTTCCATCCCATAAAAGGGAGAATCCTTGATGTTTCTCCTGAGGTGAAACATGGTTAGGTATGGTATTCACCACAAATACCTCATCAGCAGGTGATGGTTTAAGGTTAGATGTTTGAATCCGGATGTTGCGCCAGCGAATCTGTTTACCGGTATGCTCGGGTTTATAAATTTCATGTACCTGCAAGGCGATAAAACCTTTAGCTGTTTCCGCATCCACCACATGAGCTGCAGGAATACCGTTCACCCAGGTACGAATGTTGTTACCTATACATTCGATGCGGTATTTGTTCCATTGTCCGTTTTTGAATGCTGGTTTTGCAGCCTGGTTAAGCTCCAAGGGATATAACCAACCTCTGCGGGCCTCATCATATATTCCCCCGCTCCACTGCCGTGCTGATGGATCAACTTCTACCTGATAGCCATGTACACGTCCATTTTTATAATCTGATTTACTTAAACTTCTGATTTGAATCCCTGAATTCATGCTGGTATCTACCATAAGTTCCAGCTCAAGGATGAAATCGCCATAATCCTGATCGGTTACCAGAAAAGAGTTAGGCTCATTAGGTACCGTTGTACCAACAATTTCTTGATTACTAACGGTATATTTTGCTTTGCCATTAAGCTGCTTCCAGCCAGACAAATCTTTTCCGTTGAATAACGGTTTCCAGTCTTTGGCATTATTATTTTGTGCGCTGGCAGTAAATTGAAGCAACACGGCGAAGGCCATCACAAGCCTGAGTCTTTGTTTCATACGGGATATTTTGGTTTTAAATCGTACTAAAAATAGTGATTTATTTGCCAGAACTGCCTTACGCAAACAAAAAGTTACTTTAGATGTGTCAACATTTAAGCGTTAAATGCTATGGCTTGCTAACAGGCCATAAAAAAAGGACTGAACACCTTAACGTGATACAGTCCTTTGATAAGTTATATGTTTTTAAACCGCGTCTGACAACGAAGTAAAGGTGAAATCCCTTATTTTTAATGGAGGCAGGAGGTAATTCTGGTTACTTTCCGCACTGACCGTCCGCTCCGGAATGCCCATCTCTTCTAAATTATTGAGCATAATTACCGGACTTTCATTGAAACGGAAGTTTTTCACCGGAAACTTGATCTCCCCATTTTCAATGTAAAAAGTACCGTCTCGTGTTAAGCCTGTTAAGAGCAACGTTTGCGGATCTACCGATCTGATATACCACAAACGCGTCACTAAAATTCCTTTTTCGGTACCTTTGATGAGCTCAGCCAGGGTTTTGGTACCGCCATCCATAATTACCCCATCTGGCGATGGAATAGCCTTTGCACCTTTTTTAGCGGCCCAGTAGCGTGAACTCGACAAATTCTTCACCACACCTTTTTCAATCCAGTTTACCTTTTCCTGCGGCCTGCCATCGCCTGCCCATGTTCTGCCAGGTAACTCATTATTCCAGGGATCAGAATAAATATTGACCCTTTCGTCCACCAATTGCTCTCCTAATCGGGTTTTACCCCCTGGTTTACTTAGAAAACTCCGGCCCTCGTCAGCCTGGCGGTCGTCAAGGCTATACATGATATTTTCCAGCATCACTGCCACAGCAGTAGGCTCCAGGATTACCGTGTATTTACCTGGTTCTATTGCTCTTGCCGTAGCCGATGCCCTTGCTTTTTGTGCAGCCACCTCGGTATCTGCCTTGGTACTTAATTTACTAAAATCATTATATCCACGGGTAGCGTAACCAGATCCCTTACCATCTTCTGTACGCATGGTGATGTTAAACGCTACATCCGTGTTGGTGTTGTAAGCAAAAAGCCCCTTACTGTTCATCATGGCACTAAAACCTGTACTGTTTTCCAGGAAACCAGCAGCCTGCAGTTTTGCCGCTTTAGCAACATTCAAACTTTGTGCTACGGCGTCTGCCCTTTCTTTAGGTCCTACTTTAGCCGATACCGGTGAAAAAGTAGGTGAGTCCGGTCCATATTTTTGTGGTCCAAGGATAGACATGTATTCAGGGTTCTCCGGTGCCAGCTGTGCCAGTTCTTCCGAGCGGCGAACTACTTTTTCCAGGGAGACATCATCCAGTTCATTGATCGTTGCGATACCCATTTTTTTACCAAAAGCAGAGCTTACCACTAAACTGGTGGAACTTACACCCCCACTGGTATTTACCGAGTTGCGTGCATATCGAATATTGCCGCCATCAGAACTATCAATGTTAACTTCACATTCATCTGCTTTGGAGTATTTCAGCACTTTAGTTAAAAGCGCTTTGGCTTGTTCTTGAGTTAAAATTGCCATAGTCTATCCTATTTTTCTTGCCGTATTGATCACATTAATTCCGTTAAATCTTGCTGTTGCCGAGCCATGCGAAACCGCACTTGATTGCGAAGGCTGTCCTTTTCCATCAAAGAAAGACCCCCCTAAGCGATAATCGCTGGCGTCGCAGATGGCCGTACAGGAATTCCAAAACTCTTGCGTATTGGCCTGGTAAGCCACGTCCTTTAACATCCCCGTAATCTTACCATTTCTAATCTCATAGTAAAGCTGTCCGCCAAACTGGAAATTATACCTTTGCTGGTCTATGGAGAAAGATCCGTCGCCTACGATATAAATCCCTTTTTCCACATTTTTGATTTGATCGGCAATGGTTAAAGGCTTTTTACCAGGTTGCAGGGAAATGTTAGCCATCCGCTGAAATTGAATGCTACTCCAGTTATCGGCATAACAACAACCTTGCGAATGATCCAGGCCAATAATATGAGCCTGGTCGCGGATAGCCTGATAATTCATCAGTACGCCATCCTTAATTACATCCCACTCGCCACACTTCACACCCTCGTCATCATAACCTACGGCGCCTAATGAGCCATTTTCAGTTTTATCCGCCTTGATGTTCACGATATCACTGCCGTATTTGAACTTTTTGCTTTCCCATTTATCAAGGGTCAGAAAGCTGGTTCCGGCAAAGTTAGCTTCGTAACCCAATACCCTGTCTAGTTCGGTCGGGTGACCAGTAGATTCGTGAATTGTTAACCACAAATGTGAGGGATCGAGCACCAGGTCGTATTTACCTGGCTCTACCGATTTAGCAATGAGTTTTTCACCCACCTGCCGAGCCCCTTGTTTGGCGTCTTCCAGCATATCATACCTTCCTTTATATAAGGTACCCGTTGAATGCAGAATTTTATGCTCAGGTTTTGCATCAAGGTATTCGTAACCCATTCCCGA
Organism: Pedobacter sp.; assembly: GCF_045627485.1. Lineage (GTDB taxonomy): Bacteria > Bacteroidota > Bacteroidia > Sphingobacteriales > Sphingobacteriaceae > Pedobacter. The sequence goes on from NZ_JAZQNU010000150.1 coordinate 11,546, forward strand.
TGGCGCACTTAAGGCATTCCTGGTTTCATATTTACCACTTTCTTTATTGATCTTGGTGATGAAAAACGTTGGCCAGATGCGGTGTATATCCTGATCGATATAGGAGTTATCTGTAGAAGCAAAATACTTTTGCTCGTTAACCATAAAAAGAATGGAATTGATATAATCAGCACCACCTTTCATGGCAGCATCGTTAACGGATAATAAAAGGTCCACCTTTTCTTTCATAGGAATTTCGAAAGCATTCTTTTCGATAGGCGCTTTCCAGGTCACTTCGCCATATCCTTGCTGTGGAGCTAGCTGCACAGGTTCCAGCTGCAAGCGCGAGTTCTCTTTAGCAATAGCCACGGCCAGTTCTGCTGCCTGGGCAATCCCGTCTTTGTCTAGCTTATCGGTAGCGGCAAAACCCCAGCTTCCATTAGCAATTACGCGAATGCCAATACCATAAGATTCTGTGTTCACAAGATTCTCCACCTTGTCTTCCCTGGTAACCACATATTGATTAAGGTATCGGCCAATGCGAACATCAGTATAGGTGGCACCCTTGCTTTTAGCGGCGTTTAATGCCACATCGGCCATCACTCTTTTAACGGCGGGATCGACATATTCGAGCGACTTTTCCAGGGGAATCTCATTTCCCCATACAGGTATGGCAGGTAGCATCGCAGCAGCGGCACCCACCCCGGTTAAATAAATAAAATTTCTTCTTTTCAAGTTAGTTGGTTTAAAGGGGTTTATGAAATAAAACTAACTATTATATAACACATTTTAAAGTAAATAGAAAAATTTAATTATTGAATCATAACGTTTGATTAGTGATAAAAAGTTAATGACTGATTTCTCCACCTTAGCATCATCCGTTATGATTAAAACCCTGGCTTGAAGTTCCTGTGTGTATAATCGCACTATCGTTCAAGAAAACTGTAGATGTAATTGAAAATTAGCTAATTTTAGGCACGAAATAAATTATGGATATCTTCTCATTTAAAAAACCTTTATTAGTTGCCGCGTTAATTGTTATTGGTGCCTCCACAACTTTAAAAGCGCAAGTATTAACATCTGCTCAGATAGACAGTATTGTCAATAAAACCTTAACTACATTTAATGTTCCAGGTATTGCAGTGGGGATTGTAAAAGATGGTAAACTCATACATGCCAAAGGTTATGGCCTGCGTTCCATTAAAAGCTCAAAGAAGGTAGATGAGAATACCCTTTTTGGTATTGCATCAAACACAAAAGCCTTTACCGCAGCGGCTTTAGGCATGCTGGTGGATGAAAAGAAAATAACCTGGGACACCAGGGTTACCGATATTATTCCTGAATTCAAACTATACGATAACTATGCCACCCAGGAATTTACGATCCGTGATTTATTAACGCACCGAAGTGGATTAGGCTTAGGAGCAGGCGATTTAATGATCTGGCCTGATTCTTCCAAGGTAACCAAACCACAAATGATTCACAACCTGAGGTATCTTAAACCAGTTTCATCCTTTCGTTCTAAATACGATTATGACAATTTGTTATACATCGTAGCTGGTGATATTGTTACCCGTGTTTCCGGAATTCCTTATGAAGATTTTATTGAAAGCAGGATCATCAAACCACTGGGCATGAACAAAACTGCGGCATCATGGTACCGGTTAAAAGATAAATCCAATATTATTGATGGCCATGCGCCTATCGACGACCGCAGTCTGGTGACAGTAGGTTTAAGTTTTACCGAACTGGCTAACCCTGCAGGTGGCATTTACTCGAATGTTACCGATGTAAGTAAGTGGGTAATTGCCCAAATAAATGAGGGTAAATATGGCGACAAATTGGACAAATCACTATTTAGTAAAACAGTGCAAAAAGAAATGTGGACTCCACAGACCATCACAAAATCAGGATCGCCATACAACACCCACTTTAGCAGTTACGGCTTAGGCTGGAACCTCAGTGATGTAAATGGTTATTTCCAGGCTTCACATACTGGCGGTTTAGCGGGTATTGTTACCCAGGTAACCATTTTACCTGAATTGAAATTAGGTATTATTGTTTTAACGAACCAGCAATCAGGCGCCGCGTTCACCGCCATCACCAATACCATCAAAGATGGCTATTTCGGAATCAAAGGCAAAGACCGCATTTCACAATATAATGAGTCACGACTTGCAGTAGAAAAAGAAGCTAAAGCCATCACCGATAAAATATGGACTGACATCAACAACCAACAAAAAGCCAATGCCGGTAAATATGCACTGGAAGGCGTAGCAGGTTTATACCGCGATAAGTGGTTTGGCGATGTAAGTATTAGTAATGAAAATGGGGGCTTGTATTACGTGGCCAAAAATTCCCCAAAATTACAAGGCAAAATGTACTTTTATAAAGGAAACACCTTCATCGTAAAGTGGAATGAAAGGAGCCTGGAAGCCGATGCGTTTGTAACCTTTACCTTAAACCATGATGCTAAACCCGTAGGTTTTAAAATGGAAGCGATCTCCCCTTTAACAGATTTTAGTTTTGATTTTCAGGACTTAGATTTCGAAAGGGCAATAAACTAAAATTAGTAGGCATCTAAAAGATTCCGGTCCCAATGTGCCAGTTCTGCTCCTATTTGGTAGGTACTTTTCAAAAACGTCAGCAGTTTTTTCCCGGGGTCTGCGGCAGATTGCACAGAGGAATAAGGAAGAATATATTCGCCTAAAGTCTGGTGATAGTAAGCCTCAGCAGGTTCAACTTGTGCGGTTTTATAGCCCTCTGGCTCAGGATAGTGGTAGCAGTAAAAAGCGGCTTCCGGTAAGGCCGCGTTTCCTGGCCAGAAACCACAACTGCTCACCTCCCTGCAATAAGCTTCTTCTGCCACCCAGTTTGGCAATCCCGGCACACCACCTGGATGCTTTGGCGCTTCCCTGCCAGAGAAAAAAGAAAGTGCCATATCAAAACTTCCCCAGAAAAAATGAAAAGGACTGCTTTTACCTTTAAAGCCACCGCGAAATACCATAAAAACAGCCTGCATCATTAGCAGTGCCTGATGAAGTGCAGAAACCTGTTCTTTGTCGTATATGGCATGAACTTCGTCATCCGGGAAACGAATTGGGTCCGCAATTTCTACCGGAACAGGCATAATCTTAATGGGCAGCTGTAATTCATCTAACAACTCAAAAACCTTTTTATAGAACATGGCAACAGACAAACCAGGTAAAGCGAATCCCTTGGCTATGCCGTCACTGGTGGTTATATGTAGCTCATGACTGATAAAGTCAAAATCGACCTGGAAACTTCTACCCTGATACGGCATGGGCTGAGTACTTAGGCCTCTGGCAGTAAGTTGAAGTGCCACGTGCCAGGAATGATTTACCCAGGATAAGGTGGCTAATTTTAATTTACCAATGACCTGTGTAAATAAGTGTAAAGTCTCATAGGTATCCTTCCCTTTTTCGTAGGATAGTAACGGCCATAATTGTCTCATATGTTCAGCTTTACCTTCAGAACAATACAACTACCAAATTGTGTTTTCAAAGCAGAAAGTTTCCTTTATGATATAAACCCTATCTTTACCTTCAGAAATTAGTTTACGATTCATGAAAAAACAAGTCGCAATTCTCTTATCCTTCCTTTGCCTGTTGGCCATAAGTAGTTCAGTAAGTGCCCAAACCATGGGTAAACTTGAAATCTGGAAAAAAAATCAGGTGATCGAACCAAGTACGCTGATGGCGCTAATCAAAAACAAAAAGGCAGCAAAACCACCCATTTACAACATTGGTTTTGTAAGCAATATACCTGGTGCGGTAAGTGTAGGGTCAGCGAATACGTCCAAAGGACTGGCATCTTTAAAAAATGCTGTAAAAGGCGTTTCTAAAACCAGTACTGTAGTTATTTATTGCGGTTGTTGCCCATTCGAACATTGTCCAAACGTTCGTCCAGCGTACACCCTACTTAAAAGTCTAGGATATAATAACACCTTAATTTTAAATCTTCCCACCAGTTTAAAAGCCGATTGGATTGATAAAGGTTATCCCTTAGCTGCGAAATAAAAACGAATATTTTGAAATAAGAAAAGGGTTAACAGCATTACTGCGGTTAACCCTTTTTAACTTTAATACTAATTGTTAGTATCCCGGATTCTGGGTGAAGTTTATATTACCCAGTTGGTTATCAGGAATTGCAAACACTAAATACTTGGGATCATCGGTTGGTTTTTCTTGCCATGGCGTTAAAAACTTGCCAAAGCGAATTAAATCCTGGCGGCGTATTCCCTCCCAGAAAAACTCACGACCACGCTCATCCAAAAGATTATCCAAATTAACGGCGGTAAAAGGTGTCGCTCCCCTGATCGTCCGAATGGAATTTACAATTGGTAAAGCGGCGCCATTCTGCCCGGTTCTTACCATGGCTTCTGCTTTCATCATCAGCACATCTGCGTATCTGTAATATACCCAATCATTTTCAGGCAGATTAGTCGCCGAGTTCGCATAATCAATAGGATATTTTACTACCCGGATACCTGCAACTTCAAGGTGATTGGGATCACGCTCAATAATGCTCACTTCCGGTGTAAAAATTAGTGGGTTCCCCCTACGATCCTTAAGGGCTACCCCGTTTTGGTCAAACTGCTGTCCAACCAGGAAACCTACTTTAATACCTGATACGTTGGTAACACCAGGATAGTTTCCACCCAAACGGGTATCAGTAGTTTCAAATTTATTGTAGAAGTCTGAAAGCGTAGAAAAGCCGTTGTAACCACTTGGGTTTTGATTATAGTGCAATCCAGGCACCCAAATATCTTTCAAACCACCTGCATCAGAACCGCCAATGTTTTGTGCGGTAAAGATATTTTCACGAGATAAGGTGTTATTCCGTGGTGCAAAGTTATCATAGTAGTTTGCCGTTAGTGCATATTTACCACTGTTGATAATCTGGTCAGCAAGGGTGATAACTTGCTGCATATCTGCCGGATCAAACGTAGGTGTTGCTCGGTTCAGAAACGCACCTTTGTTCAAGTAACATTTCATTAATAACACCCTTGCTGCATCTTTATTCGCGTTATGTATTGGTCCGTCAGGAAGCGTAGGCAATATTTCATTCAACTCTGAGATCAGGTAATCAATTTGCTCTTGGGCACCACGAACTTTTGATGGCAAGGTTACATCCTCCCCTGGCTCGCGGTAAGGTACCTGGCCCCAGCCATCAAGGATAGCAAACTGGGCGAAGGCACGTAAGAACCTTGCTTGTGCCGCTTGTAAAGGTGTAGGATTAAAGTTTAATACGTTTGTAGTCACAAAACTCACACTATTTAAATCTCTGAAGGTATCTGAAATTCTGGAGTGATCTGGCGCCCACCGGTGTAAAAACAATGCCCTCCAGGCACCATTATCATCCCAGTCACCCGCTCTGGTTGGCACAATGGCCTCGTCGCTGGTAAATTCCTGCAAAGCCCACCAGCCCCATGGACCCTGAAACGGGTTTCGCATGGCGGTATAGCTGGCGTTTAGTAATGCGGCCACATTCTCTTCGGTAACACCCTTATTACCAATCTGCCCGTGTAGATCTTCATCAAGTTTAGTACAACTTGTTACTGATAAGATAAAAGCAACAAATGCAATGATATATTTATTTTTCATGTCTGTTCGAATTAAATATTAAAGAGAAAAGTTCACGCCAAAATTGAATGTCCTGGCTGTTGGGTACGACACATATTCAATACCTGCAGAAGGCACACCATTAATGCTTTTATCCACGTTAACTTCGGGATCAAAACCTGTATATTTGGTGATAACAAAAAGGTTTTGACCGTTCACAAATATATTAAGCCCTTTAATCGACTTACCAATGTTACCCAGGTTGTAGTTAAGTGTAGCGTTAGCCAGCTTCAAATAATTTCCTTTTTCAATATACCTCGATGAAGCCGCAATAGGATTCGCTAATGATTCCTGGATAGGACTATCTAACAATTTTGATGCAATGTTTCTCCCGGTTCCAAGATTGGCAATTGGCAAAACAGAGTTTGCTGTATTGTTGTAGATATCCTGACCTAACAAGCCGTTGAAATTGGCCGTAAAAGTAAATTGTTTGTAATTTAAAGTAGTACTTAACCCCAGAATCACTTTAGGATTTGGATTACCCACATAATAATAAGTAAAACCTTCATCCCTGTAAGTTGAGAAACCAGCTGGGTCTAATCCTGTAAATTCACGAGTCACCATGGCAAATAACGGAAGACCGCTTTGGATTACCTCAACAGTTACACCGCTTAAACCCTGTCCGCTTAAAGCACCTGTTTTGATTACCCCTACGATGTCTTTCACCTCATTTTTAAGGAAAGTTGCGTTACCGCCAATCGACCAGGAAATATCTTCTTTCTGAACCACGTTAGCATTCAAAGTTAACTCCACCCCTTTATTGGTAATTTTTCCTGGTAAGTTAACCCAGGTTACTGTTACACCAGCATTTGCAGGTACCAATGGAATTTGTGGGAATAATAAATCGGTGGTTGTTTTGTTAAAATAATCAATGGAACCAGTGATTTTGTTTCCAAGAAAAGCAAAATCGGCACCAATGTTAGTTTGCTCATCAGCTTGCCATTTCAACTTTGTATTTTCGTTATTTACACCAACCAGCGATTGTTCGCCACTGGAGTACGTAATGTTATAACGCTGCTGCGCCGAACCGGAAGGAAACTCCTGGTTACCTGTTTTACCATAACCAACGCGGAGTTTCAACTGGTTTAACCATTCTACATCCTTTAAGAACGTTTCATTTTTAATCACCCATGCAGCTGCAAATGAAGGGAAATAACCATATTTATTATCCGTACCAAAACGGGTAGATCCATCCGCCCTGAAAGTTGCCGTTAATATATATTTTTCATCATAATTAAAGATGGCACGTGCGAAGTACGATTGTAATTCTGTAGTAGGATCATTATAGGAGTTAATTACCCTGTTAGCCGGAGCCGTAGCCTGCATGGCATCCGTATAATCCACTGCAATATCACCGAAACCTCTCGAATTACTGTTCACCCCTTTACTTTCATAATTGGTGTACTCATAACCTAAAGTTGCATTCAGGTTCAATTTACTGGCAATCTCTCTGTTTAAATTTAAAGTATTAGTAAATTGTTGCGTTAACAACTCGGTATTTCCAATATTTGCATACCCCCCCAGAAAGTCATTATTAGCTTCAATACCAGGTAAATTCAGGTAACTTCGCGTAGACGAACGTCTAACCCCTGTGCTATAATTTAAACTCACTAACATGCGGTATTCTAACCATGGTGTTATTTTATAGTATGGGGAAACTGAACCTATAACAGTAGTTACCTTAGATTTATCATTGGTGGCTTCAGACATTACCATGGGATTAATGGTTGTTGAACCACGTTCGATAAACAGACTACCATCTGGATTATATAACGGACGTGTTGGATTCCATGCTAATGCCTGACTGATTAAACTGCCCGTAAATCCAGCATCAGTAGTAATCGGAGCAATATTTTCTAGATATTGACTCGAGTTTAAGCCAACATCTAACCCTAATTTTTTACTCTCCAGGAACTTGAAGCTACCGGTAAATGAACCGCTGTATCTTTTAAAATCAGTTTTACGAATTATACCTTGCTGATCCTGGTAACCGAGTGAAGTACGGTAAGTACTGTTCTCCCCACCGCCACTGATACCAACAGAGTAGTTCTGAACAAATGCCGTACGCGTAATGGCATCCATGGCATCAACGTTACTGCCGAAATCACCTGTAGTTTGTCCGTATTTCTGCAAAGCAGCCCTGTACTGATCGCCATCCAGAACATCAACACGTCGGGCCAGGTTACTCACCCCTGTTGAAGCAGAAATGTCAATCTTGGCATCACCAGACTGGCCACGTTTTGTGGTGATTAAAACTACTCCATAGGCAGCCCTCGAACCATAAATTGCGGTTGCCGAAGCATCTTTCAAGATCTCCATGGAAGCAATATCAGCCGGGTTTAAGAAATTGAGTGGATTACCCCCCGGAACAGTTCCCACACCCCCACTTTGTGAAGGACGGGCAGATCCATTAGGAAGCGCTACCCCATCTACAACATACAAAGGCTGACCAGTACCTGTGATGGCAGTATTACCACGGATCCTAACCGTAGATGATCCTCCCGGCTGTCCGCTATTATTTATCATTTGCACACCAGCTACTTTACCCTGAATTAACTGGTCCGGGGCAATAAGCGGCCCCTGGTTGAAGTCTTTTGCAGTAACGGTAGTGGCTGCACCTGTTAAATCACTTTTAGGTACCGAACCGTAACCAACTACGGTAACCATTTCCAGATCGTTTGCCGAAGAAAGTGTTACATTGATGACGGTTCTATTGTTAATGGAAACTGTTTGCGACTGCATACCCACATAGCTGAAAATAAGCTGGGTGACCCCTGCAGGTACATTCACCGCAAATTTGCCTTCTGCATCAGTAAGTACACTGGCTTTGGTGCCCGCAGGCGTCACTGTCGCGCCAATTAAAGTATTGTTCTCATTGTCCCGAACCACGCCACTCACTACCGTTTGCGCAAAGGCCGGAAGCGTAGTGAACAGGTAGAAAATCATGCAGAGCAATATTTTCTGAAACAATGCGAATTTGTTGTGGACGGCAAACACAGTCCATCTTTGAGGTGGTAAAACTAGGTTCATAATTTGGTTAGTTAATGTTTAAAATTATTTGTTACTTGGTGGTCCTTGTAATAATTTTTAAATCGCTGAATAATAGAATACCCAGCTTAAATTTACAGTATTCTTCTTGAACAATACAACAAACGCAATAAAAAATATAATTTGTTGCGGAGGTGCAATTTCCCTAAAAGAAGGAAATATTATTATCTTTAAATGCTCCAAAAATGTACATCCTAAAATAGTATTAAACCGATTATTTAAAGTTATGAAATTAAACACAGCAATTATTACCACCACTTTATTGTGCTCAAGCCTAGGTGCAACTTTTGCACAAGAAAAAGCCAAACCTGAAGATACCGAATTTTATACACCGGTCCCCAAAGTGGTGACGCCTGGAAAAGCCATTGGCGAAGCACCGTCTGATGCCATTATCCTTTTTGATGGCAAAAACCTTGATCAATGGGTGTCTACCAACGATCGCTCTAAAAAAGCCCCATGGACAGTAGCCAACGGCGTATTTACAGTAGACAAAAAAACAGGTAATATTGAAACAAAACAGTCCTTTAACAATTACCAATTACACCTGGAGTGGCAGGTTCCTGCAAAGATTAGTGGTAAAGGTCAAGGACGTGGTAACAGTGGATTATTTCTGGCCTCCATCGGAAAAGGCGACGATGGTTATGAGTTACAAATCCTTGATGCCTATGATAACCCCACGTATACAAATGGTATGGCGGGCAGCATATATAAACAAACCACACCGTTGGTAAATCCTGCAAGAAAACCAGGTGAATGGCAAACCTACGACATCATCTGGATGGCCCCAACCTTCAATGATGATGGCAGCGTGAAAACACCTGCAAGAGTAACTGCATTCTTTAACGGCGTATTGATACAAAACAATTTTGAGCTTAAAGGTCCTACCCAATACATTGGACAAGCTGCATATCGCAAGGCACATGGTCCTTCACCTATTAAATTGCAGTCACATGGCGATCCAAGTGAGCCATTAAGCTTCAGAAACATCTGGATCAGGGAATTGTAAACCTTTTTTAGTCATCAGTTGTTCTAACCGAAAGATCTAATCTGAAAGGTTATGGCAAAATATTCAGAAAAAGCATCGGAGAAAGTAGCTGAAACGATGCACGAACAGAAAAAAGGCACCTTAAAAACCGGGAGCGGAAAGAAAGTTACGTCGAAAAAACAGGCAGTAGCCATCGGACTTTCCGAAGCCCGTAAAGAAGGTGCCAAAGTTCCAAAATAGAAAGATGACTAAATCAAACCCTATGAAGACTGCAAAAAATCCAACCGAAAAAAAAGAAACGGAAACGAAAAAATCTAAAGGCGCTAAACCTGAAGAAAACACTTCCGCAAAGGATGCCAAGAAAGTAAAGGTGACCAAAAAGTAAAAAGACGCTGGTGCTAACGAAGCACCAGAAAATGCTTTTGGTAATTTAACGGACTTTTTCCCGTTATCTCTTTAAATGCTTTATGAAAACTGGCGAAATTATGGAACCCGCTTTCATAACAAACCTGTTTAATATCCAGGGCGTTATCAACAAGCAATTTACAAGCCTTACCCACCTTAATCTCTGTTAAAAACTGAGAATAAGTTTTATGGGTAAGGCTTTTAAAATACCTGCAGAATGACGTTGGACTGATTCTAGCTATTGCAGCAATTTCTTCAAGGGAAATCTTCTTTTTAAAATTCGCATAAGTATAAGCATACACATCCCTAATGCGCTCATCACAATTTTTCTCCTGCACCTGACCATAACCAAGCGACGACAAAAGTTCTAGGTCCTTACATTTCGCAATTTCCAGCAATGACTGCATAAGCAAGATTAGCTTGTCTGTGCCCTCAGCCTGCAACATTTCTTCCAAAAAGCCTGCAACTTTACTCGCACTTTTTCCACGGATACGGATTCCACGATTGGCTTGCTGCAATACTGCCTTTAAACGCCTGTTTTCCGGAAGATTTAAAAAATACTCACCAAAAAAGTTCTCGGTAAAATGAGCTACCCGCACATCAGCATGGTGCTCGCTTCTACTTTTGCTAAGCTCACCTTCAAATCGCCAGTAATGTGGCAAATTCGCGCCAACCAGTAATAAATCACCAGGTGAAAAAGCCGAAATACTATCCCCTATAAATTGCGCACCACTGCCTTGATTAAAATAAATAAGTTCCACCTCTGCATGGTAATGAAGTTTATTATTCATGCTCGGCATTAAATCATGGCGAACACTAAAACTTTCGTTAGGATATTTGGAAATTTTCAAAAGTTGTGGTTTCATAGGCACTAATACTTAGGACCTTAAAACTAATCTTTATTTATGGCCCTGTCAAGATGCACATAACCCCCATCTACATTTAATAACTGTCCTGTCGTGTGGCTCGATTGATCCGAAAGCAAAAATACCGCTGTCTGAGCGATCTCAGCTGCTGTGGTCATGCGGTTTCCTAAAGGTATTTTAGCAGTGATCGATTTCAGTTTTTCTTCAGGATTTTCCATGGTATTAATCCAGGTCTGATATAAGGGCGTAAAACATTCAGCAACAATAATTGCATTAACCCTGATGCCAAATGGCAATAAATCAACTGCCCACTCCCTGGTCAGCGCATTTCTGGCACCATTAGATGCCGCATATCCTGAAGTTCCACCCTGCCCAGTTTCGGCAACTTTGGAGCCGATATTCAGAATCGACCCTTTCGAAGCTTTTAAGGCATCTAAACATTCCTGGGCCATTAAAAAGTAATGAACCACATTTTTATGCAAACTGCTAATAAAACCCTCATAGGTTCCGCTTGATAAACTAACACCGTCGTTTACCCCAGCATTATTAACCAGTCCGTCTATGCGGCCATAAGTTGCCAGTACGGTAGCTACGGCATTTCTACAAGCCAAGGGTTCCGAAAGTTCGGCCTCCACCTGTCCCGCCTGCAGCCCCCGTTGCTGAAGTGCATGCACCACTTTCAGATTATCGCTTTCCTTGCGGCCAATGATAACAGGTATGGCTCCTTCTTCAGCCAGCATTTTAACAATTCCTTCTCCAATGCCTTTGGCACCACCGGTAACCACAACAACTTTATCCTTTAATCCTAAGTCCATAATCTATATACTGATTTGATAAAAATCCAAGGCATTTAGCCCCCAAAACTGCGCCTGTTCATCTTTAGAAAAAGACTTCAGGTAAGCGTCCATTACGCCGAAAACCTCAGCATACGAAGCTGCCAGTAAACAAACAGGCCAGTCTGAACCAAATATTAAGCGCCCTGTACCAAAAGTTTCAAAAAGCACATCGAGATAGGGTCTGAAATCTTCCTTTTTCCAATGCTGCATATCGGCTTCTGTAACCATCCCTGACGCTTTACAGTAGACATTTTCATGTTGAGCGAGGCTTTTAATGTCTTCCGCCCATTCGTCGATATCCTGCGCTTTAATAGCAGGTTTGGCCAGGTGATCCACTATAAAAGCCTGATTAGGATGCGCGGAAACCAATTCTCTTGCGTAAACCAGCTGATCAGGTAATATAAGAAGGTCGTAGGTGTAGCCGTATCGCGTTAAGGCACTGATGCCACGCTGGAACGCAGGGCTTAACATTAGGGCACGGTCTTTTTCACCTTGCAACACGTGGCGAAAGCCTTTTAGTTTTTCATAAGGCATTAAAGACTCCAGCCGTTTTTCTATATCTTCCGCCTGCAAGTCTACCCAACCTACAACACCTTTAATAAATTCGTGCTTCACTGCATTCTTTAACTGAAAGATGTTTTCTTCCCGATTTTGAGCAGACTGTATCACCACACTTCCAGAAAAACCATGCTGTTTAAGCAGCGGTTCCAGTTGCTGTGGCAGGTAATCCTCACGCAGCACCGCCATGTCCTCCGTTATCCAATCGTCGCGTTCAGGGTTATATTTCCAGAAATGTTGGTGACCGTCAATTTTAAGCATAGGCTTTCACTACTTGCTTAGAAGTACCTAAACCGTCAATACCCAGTTCTACTACATCACCAGCTTTAAGATATACTGGCGGGTTAAAGCCCAGACCAACACCAGCTGGCGTTCCTGTAGAAATCACGTCACCAGGCAATAAAGTCATAAACTGACTGATGTAAGAAATAACGAAAGGCACGTCAAATATAAAATTGCTGGTATTGCCGTCCTGCATCATTTCACCATTTACACTTAGCCATAAACGCAATTGGTTTACATTATCAATTTCCGAAGGAGTTGCCAGAAACGGACCTAAAGGCGCGAAAGTATCACAGCCCTTTCCTTTATCCCAGGTACCGTTCCTTTCCAGCTGAAATTCACGTTCTGAAACATCATTGTGCAACACATAACCTGCTACATAATCTATAGCATTCTCTTTCTCTACATAAGATGCCCTTTTGCCAATAACCACTGCCAATTCTACCTCCCAGTCTGTTTTAACCGAGTTTTTAGGCATCACAATTGCATCGTTCGGACCTACTATGGCCGTGGTAGACTTCATAAAAATAATCGGTTCTGGTGGCAAAGCTGCGCCGGTTTCCTTAGCGTGATCAGCATAATTTAACCCAATACAGATCAATTTTGAAGGTCTGCCTATTGGCGATCCTAAACGTACATGATCAGCAATTACGGGCAGTTGTCCTTCTTGTGCCGTTAAAAATGCCTCCAGGCGATTCAAACCATCGTTTTCAAAAAATCGCTCATCGTAATCTTCTCCAAAAGCCGAGGTATCATATTTTACATCATTTATGATTACACCTGTTTTTTCCTCACCTTCTGCACCCCATCTAATTAATTTCATTCCTGTTCTTTAGTTATTTAATTTAATAAAACCTCCGTCTAGCGGATAATCATTTCCGGTTACAAATCCAGCTTCATCTGAGCATAAGTACAAGGCCAGGCTAGCTACTTCTTCCGGCTTGCCCATTCGGCCTATAGGCTGACTGGCAGATAACTTTTCAAATGTTTCCTGCTCTTTACCCGCATAATTTTTAGCAATAAATCCGTCTACAAATGGCGTATGTACCCTTGCCGGGGATATGCTGTTGCAACGGATATGGTCGTCGATATAATCCCGGGCAACCGACAAGGTCATGGCCGCAATGGCCCCTTTACTCATTGAATAGGCGAAACGATCTGTAATGCCCACTGTAGCTGCTATCGAAGCCATATTCAGTATTACCCCACCGCCATTTTTCTTCATCATAGGAATGGCCGCATGCAGACAATTGTAAGCACCCTTTACATTCACGTTGAAAACCCTTATAAAATCTTCTTCCGAAGTGGTATCCGCTTTCCCAATATGGGCAATACCGGCATTGTTAACCAAAACATCAATATTACTTATTTCCTTGAACGTTTCATGCACACGTTGCTGACTGCTCACATCGCAACTGTAACTTTGAGCCTGACCTTGGGCTAACTTAATGTCATTCACCGTTTCTATAGCCGACGATGCATCAAGCTCCAGAATATGAACCTGTGCACCTCTGCTTGCAAAAAGCATGGCTATTGCTCTTCCAATTCCACTGCCACCCCCTGTAATGACAGCAGATTTTCCTTTTAAACTAAACATCTATCTTATTTATAATGAAACTCCTCTTTTCCATGGAATAAAATCATCCTGCCCCAGCCTTACCGAAGTGGGCTTTTCCTGCCCGCTAGCCACAGCAATTACATATTTCAAAATCCGCTCTCCTGCTTCAGCTATGGTCTCGGTACCTTCAATGATAGTCCCGCAATTAATATCGATGATATCTGGCATTTTTTCAAACAACCTGGTATTGGTACTTAGTTTAATCACTGGTGCTATGGGATTACCAGTTGGTGTTCCCAATCCTGTAGTAAACAAAACAATATTTGCCCCTGCGGCAACTTCTGCGGTAGTACTCTCTACATCACTGCCAGGTGTACACAGTAAGTTTAAACCTGCTGTGGTCACTTTTTCCGGATAATCAAGTACTGCAGCCACCGGGGCATTCCCCGCTTTCTTTGCTGCACCTGCAGATTTTATGGCGTCGGTAATTAAACCGTCCTTAATGTTTCCTGGAGATGGGTTAGCATAAAACCCTGATCCCGTAGCTTCTGCCAATTCATTGTACCGGCGCATCAGTTGCATGAACCGACCTGCTGTTTCTACGTCCACACAGCGGTCACTCAATTCTTGCTCTACTCCGCATAACTCAGGGAATTCTGCGAGGATCACACTTCCACCCATGGCAATCAGTAGATCTGAGACGTGTCCTAAAGCTGGATTTGCCGAAATACCAGAAAACCCGTCAGAGCCACCACACTCTAACCCAATGCACAATTTTGATAAAGGTGCAGGCTGGCGTTGTTGCTGGTTAGCCTGCATCAAACCGGCAAAAGTTTGTTTCAGTGCCGCTTCAAGCAATACCTTTTCAGTACCTAACTGCTGTTGTTCCAGAACAAACAAAGGTTTTTTAAAATTAGGATCTCTCTTCCTAATCTCCTCGGTGAGTATACTCGCCTGCGCATGCTGACAACCAAGACTGAGTACTGTGGCACCTACCACATTGGGATGAGTGATGTACCCAGCTAACAAACCGCAAAGTGCTTCTGAATCCTGTCGTGTACCACCGCAACCCATGTCGTGACTTAAGAATTTAACACCGTCGATGTTCTTAAACAACGGATGTTCGGCGGTGGCTTCCGCGGAATGCTGAAAATCGGCCTGTAGAATTTCCTCTACACTTTTCCCTGCGTGGTATAGACTTATCAGTTGCTCTACCTCATTTTCGTAGCTTTTGGCTTTTCTAAAACCAAGTTTATCCACCAGGGCCTCCTTCATTACTTCCAGGTTTCTGTTCTCGCAAAAAACCAAAGGAATGACCAACCAGTAATTAGCAGTGCCCACCGATCCATCTGGCCGGTGGTAACCCAAAAAAGTGGTGTCCGCGAAAGCGGAAACATCAGGTTTGTTCCAGGCAGTTTTCCGTTCACCTAACTGGTAATCGGCTGCTGCGTGTACCAGGTTATTAATGGTTACTGCTGCCCCTTTAGCTACAAAAGTTGAAGCCTTTCCAACCAGCACCCCATACATATAAACCGGCGCCCCAGGTTGAAGATCAGCGGCTGTAAATTTATGTTTGGCCTGCACCGGCGTCAATAGTTCAAACTCGTCCATGCCCGTATTTATCTTGAACCCTGCAGGCAAATCAGTTAAAGCTACCCATAAATTATCCGCCTCATTTATCTGTAAATAAAGGCTTTTTTTGATTCCCATTTCTATAATTCAAATATTTTATTCATCAACACCCATTTCTCACCCGGTTTAGCTCCGGGTACTGCCCGTTGATATTTCCACATCAATCGCTCCCATTCCTGCACTTTAACATTTTGTAGGTCGGCCTCGCTTTTCCGTTCGAAACTAAAGCTATCTACCACCTCCATGATCATCACAAGCCGTTGCTCATACCTGTAAATCTCCATGTTGGCAATGCCACTACTTTTTATACTTTGAATAATTTCCGGCCAAACTTGGCGATGCATTTCTTCGTATTCATTAATCAGCTTTTGATCATTAACCAGATCAAGCGTCAGACAATATCTTCTTATCGGCATTTAATATTTCGTTTTCAGTTTTTACTTGGTATCCTTTTAACCCATATACAAAGACCACAGCAAAACAGGCCAATGGAATGATATAAGCAATAGATGTGGCATAATAATCGGCTAGTAAGCCCATAAAATAAGGAATTAGCGCACCACCTACTATAGACATAATTAAAAAAGAGGAAGCCTTTTTAGTATCATGTCCCAGGTTTTTGATGCTCAGGGCAAATATGGTTGGAAACATAATGGACATGAAGAAAAATGTGGCCAATAGCGCGTAAACCGACACCCATGCCTGGTTAAAGACCACCAGCACACATAGCATCATGTTAATAAATGCGTATGCAGCCAATAATTTCGGCGCTGCAATAAAGCGCATGGCTACCGTACCAACGAAACGGCCGGCAGTAAAAAGGATCAATGCGATTGATAATAAGGTAGCCGCCCTGGCATTAGTGATGCCCACACCATTCTCCGTACAGTAATTGATAAATAGTGCGGCAATTCCTACCTGTGCGGCAACATAAAAGAACTGCGTAACTACCCCCAATGTAAAATGAGAATGCTGCATTAAAGGTTTGTCTACACGCGTACCTTTCACCAACAGATCGTCTTCTTTAATCTCCGGCAAAGTGGTTCTCACAAATATACCAGCCACCACCATGACCACGATTCCTATTATGACATAAACCGTTTTTACAGACTCCAGACTTTCAGGATTATTGCTTTGGCTATCGCCGAAAAACAGGAACGAAGCTATAACAGGCCCCATAAATGATCCGACGCCATTAAAACATTGGCTTACATTGAGGCGGTGAGTGGCTGTTTCAGGACTTCCAAGTACCGTTACATAGGGGTTTGCTGCTGTTTCCAGGAAGGTTAAACCGGATGCCAGGATAAATAGCGCCAATAAAAATAAATTGAAACTTGCTGCTTCTGCAGCAGGGTAAAATAAAAAGGCACCAAAGGCGTAAAGCAATAAGCCCAGAATGATCCCGGATTTATAACCATAGCGGCTCATCAAGTAACCTGCGGGTAAAGCAATGAGGAAATAGGCACCGAAATAGGCCGCCTGCAATAACGTAGACCGGCTTTTGGTTACATTTAGCGTTTCCTGAAAATGTTTGTTTAGAACATCGAGTAGACCATAAGCAAAACCCCATAGAAAAAACAGGGACGTGATCATGATGATGGGCAGAAAGTATTTGTTCTTTGACATAGTTTAGATTTGGTACTCAAAGAAAAGTAAAATTGCAGTCTAAAAGTGTATAGAATTATCCAATTAATCAGCAATTTTATCATAGTGACAGATATCGTAGAGAAGAAGGCGTACTGACTAAAGTAATCCTGGAGCATAACCTGATTGATGCTTATACTAAGGGGCCAGCACTACCGTAATAGCTCCGTATCTGCTAGCCGAATTCTCGAACGTGGGATGGATCTGCTATGGAACAGTCCGCCATTGCCGTCAAGGAATAGCAAAGGAAAGCCAAGCAAGCAGTGAATTATTTTAACTGTTAATGTAATTTTCCAGGGCGTTGATCGTTTGTTTTTGGTCTTCAATAATGAATTTAACCACATCGCCGATGGAAACAAGACCTTTAACTTCATTATTTTCCACTACGGGCAGGTGCCTGATCCGCCTATCGGTCATTATTTTCATACAATTTTCAATTGAATCCCTTAATTTTACGGTAGTCAATTCTGAAGTCATGACTTCTTCAATTAATGTGCTGGCAGACGACTTACCTTGCAAAACTATTTTTCTGGCATAGTCACGTTCGGTAAATATCCCCAGCAGCGCATTATTTTCCTGCACCAACAGTGAGCTGATGTTTTTCTCCATCATGAACTGCAGCGCTTCCAGTACCAGGGTATTTGGTGTAACGCTATAAACTAAGGTCGACTTGGTGGCCAGAAGCTGCTGAACTGTTTTCATAATCAAGTGTTTATAATAAATTTAACTAAAAAACACTTGAAGTACAAAACAAAATTTTACATCATACGACTTGGTAACCATAAAATTTCACAGATTTTACGTTATACTACGCGATCTTAATTAACTTTGGATTTGACCATTATAACTAACCAATGAAACCATCATGGTTTGATTGCTTCATTACCATAACAAAACAAATATAAAACTGATGAGAGAAGTAGTAATTGTTTCTGCATGCCGTACACCAATTGGTAGTTTCGGTGGTGAATTAGCTGGTTTTTCTGCTACCCAACTGGGCGGCATCGCCATTAAAGCTGCCATAGAAAGAGCAGGAATCCGGGCAGAAGACGTTCAGGAAGTGTATATGGGCAACGTGTTATCTGCCAATGTTGGACAGGCACCGGCCACACAAGCCGCAAAGAATGCAGGTCTTCCAGACCTACCCGCAACAACTATTAACAAAGTATGTGCTTCTGGTACTAAAGCTATTATGTTCGCTGCACAAAGCATTGCTTTAGGTGATAACGACATTATTGTAGCTGGTGGAATGGAAAGCATGAGTAATGTTCCCTATTATTTAGACAAAGCTCGTAACGGTTACCGTTTAGGAAATGGACAACTGATTGACGGCCTCATGAAAGATGGCCTTTGGGATGTGTATAACGACTACCACATGGGTTCTGCCGCCGAATTATGTGCTGCAGAATGCAACATCAGCCGGGAGGCCCAGGATGAATACGCCATTTCTTCCTACAAAAAAGCACAGGCTGCACAGGCAGATGGCCGCTTTATGGAAGAAATAGTTGCTATAGAAGTGAAAGACCGCAAAGGCGACGTTACCTTAATCAGTGTTGATGACGAGCCCGCAAAAGTAAAATTTGACAAAATCCAAGGCTTAAAACCTGTTTTTAGCAAAGAAGGAACTGTTACGGCAGCCAATGCTTCTACTCTTAACGATGGCGCTGCAGCACTGGTATTGATGAGTGCTGAAAAAGCCGCTGAGTTAGGCTTAACGCCACTCGCTAAAATTGTAGCCTATGCCGATGCTCAACAGGCACCGGAATGGTTCACCACCGCCCCGGCCAAAGCTATCCCATTGGCGCTGGCCAAAGCTAACCTGGAATTGAGCGATGTGGATTATTTCGAAATTAATGAAGCTTTCTCTGTGGTTTCTTTGGCCAATGAAAAAATATTGAAAATTGATAATCAGAAAGTTAACGTCAATGGAGGAGCTGTTGCTTTAGGTCATCCACTAGGCGCCTCGGGTGCACGGATTGTGGTTACCTTGATTCATGTATTGAAACAAAAACAGGGTAAAATTGGTGTTGCCGGCATATGTAATGGCGGTGGCGGTGCCAGTGCTTTGGTGCTGCAAAACCTTTAAAACCTTAGGCCTGTTTCCGGCAATTGCTATTTAACAGAATGCCGGAAACAGGCTTATACCCCTTCATAAATGGCCTTCTTAGCGCTTTTAAACAGTCGTGTACTGAAATTATAAATTTGATAGTTTGCGTTCAGGTCATTACCTTGCGGGATACTACACTTAGTTAACACATAAAAACACACACAAAGTTGATGACTGAATCTGTAAAAGCGCGGCACCCTAAAGGATTGCCCGTTTTATTTTTTACCGAGATGTGGGAACGTTTCGGTTATTATTTAATGCTTGGAATTTTATTGTTATACCTTAAGGATCCCAAAGGGGGTTTTGGTTTCGACAATGCTGAAGCAGCTGATATTGTAGGTACTTATTTAGGCCTTGTTTACCTCACCCCATTTTTAGGCGGCTTACTTGCCGACAGAATCCTCGGCTATCGCAAATCGATTATTATCGGAGGCGTTTTAATGTCTGCAGGTTATTTCTGTCTCGCTTTCCCTTCTATCGAAATGTTCTGGCTGGCCGTAGTGCTTATAGTACTCGGAAATGGACTATTTAAACCAAACATTTCCACCTTATTAGGCAACTTATACTCCACTCCGGAGACCAAACCCTTAAAAGATTCTGGTTACAATATCTTTTACATGGGAATTAACCTGGGTGCCTTTATCTGTAATTTTGTTGCAGCCTACATGCGCAACGAATATGGCTGGGGTTATGCCTTTGGCGCAGCCGGGGTGGGAATGTTTTTAGGCGTAATGTGGTTTATTTTAGGTGATAAATACATAAAAGCCGCCGACGTGATGAAACCTGCGAACCCGGAAGACATGCCGGTAAGTAAAGTAATGTATTTTGTGATGATTCCCATGTTGGTGTTCGGTATTATTGGCTGGTTCCTTCCTGGAAACATCTTTGGATCTGATTCCACCGATGCGTTCATTGTGGCCTGTATCCCGGTAATCTGTTTTTACGTAAACCTGCTAGTTAAATCGAATAAAGAAGATAAATCTCGTATTGGCGCCCTACTCTCCATCTTTGCCGTGGTGGTAGTTTTCTGGGCCGTATTTAAACAAAACTCCTCAGCGCTAACCAATTACGCTGAAACCTATACCGATCGTCAGATTAGTGAAAGCGCTGCTAAACTGGTACAGCCTTTCGGCATGGTGGTAAAAGTAACTACCGAACCAGATTCCTTCCCTAAACATGATCCTTTCTTTAAGCCATTAAAAGACGCAAATGGGGAGAACATCATGGAACTGACGCCAAATCCATACTTCCATAACCTCAACAAAGCTGATTGGCCTACTGAAAAAGAACCCGTAAATCTGATTTCAACAGAGATTTTCCAGTCAATAAATCCTTTTTTCATCATATTACTTACACCTGTGGTCATCTCTTTCTTTAGTTTCCTGAGGAAAAGAGGAAAAGAACCTTCTACACCGGCTAAAATTGGTTATGGATTGCTCATAACCGGGGTGTCGACGTCTATTATGGCTTTCGCCATTTATTCAACCGACATTACCATGGAAAAATCATCTGCATGGTGGCTTATTGGGTCTTATGCCGTGGTTACCATAGGAGAGCTATTTCTATCGCCTATTGGCTTATCACTAGTATCGAAAGTTGCTCCGGCACGATTAACCTCCCTGATGATGGGTGGTTGGTTCCTTGCTACTTCCATTGGTAACAAACTGTCGGGCGTACTGGCTTCTTTATGGGATAGCTACGATCAGAAGGCCAATTTCTTCTGGGTAAACTGTATTGCCTGTATTTTGGCAGGATTGGTTATTTTTGCGATGCTTAAATGGCTAAGAGAAGTTATTAATAAACATGCATAATCATATCATCAACAAATAATATAAATTATATATGGATCAATCAGAAATCCTTAAGCCCGAAGAACTAGATTCTACACCTAAGGGCCACCCTAAAGGATTATACGTTTTGTTTGCTACCGAAATGTGGGAACGTTTCAACTATTATGGCATGCGTGCCATTTTGGTGCTTTTCATGACCAAGGCTTTATTGTTTGATAAAGCATTTGCCTCCAACCTTTACGGAAGTTACACTGGCCTGGTTTATCTCACGCCGCTTATTGGTGGTTTTGTTGCCGACAGGTATTGGGGAAACCGAAGGTCGATTATTACCGGTGGTATTTTAATGTCCATTGGTAACTTGCTCATGTTTGCCTGTGCATCCATGTATCAAAGTAACCTGCAATTGTCGTCGTTCCTGTTTTTTACGGGTCTAGGATTTATGATTGCCGGTAATGGTTTTTTCAAACCGAACATCTCTTCGATGGTTGGGCAGTTATATCCTGCCAATGACAAACGGATCGATGCAGCTTACACCATTTTTTATATGGGTATTAACGTAGGTGGTGCATTAGGGCCTTTTATCTGTGGTTACTTCGGGGATACCGGAGATCCTGCAGATTACAAATGGGCCTTCCTTTGTGCGTCAATTGCCATGGCTATTGGTGTAGTGGTTTTCATATACCTGAAAGACAAATATATCCGTCACCCTAATGGTGCCCCACTAGGATTGTCACCATTAAAATCAGATGTAGTTAAACCAAATCCGGCTTTAGTATATGTATCTTTATTGGTTTTCGTAGCCATCTGTGTTGGTATGTTATACATTGACGCCACGGTTTTCAGCTACTTGAGTTACCTATTAATTGTTGCTGTAGTAGGAATCGCCTATATGATTTTTACAGATAAAAGCCTGACCAGGGTGGAGAAAAAGAAAATATCAGTGATCTTTATTGTTGCCTTTTTCGTAGTTTTCTTTTGGAGTGCTTTCGAGCAGGCAGGTGCATCATTAACCTTCTTTGCAGAAGAACAAACGCAGCGTGACTTAGGCTTCTTTACCGTACCAGCAAGTTGGTTCCAATCGTTAAATTCTATTTTCGTTGTTGCTTTTGCGCCGCTTTTTGCCTGGTTATGGATTAAATTAGGCAAAAGAGAACCTTCTGCTCCAACTAAAATGGCCTTGGGTTTATTTTTATTAGCCATTGGGTATTTCATTATTGCCAAAGGTGTAAACGAGATTGGCCCAGGTGTAAAAGTGAGTATGATCTGGTTAATCGGTATGTATGCCTTCCATACCTGGGGTGAGTTGTGCTTGTCACCAATTGGTTTATCGCTGGTAAATAAGCTGGCACCCGTAAAATTTGCTTCACTATTAATGGCGGTATGGTTTCTTGCAAATGCAGGATCTAATGTTCTTGCTGGAAAGTTAAGTGCCCTTTATCCTGACGGAACCAACACAACAAGTTTTGCAGGATACGAAATGCACACTACAAACGATTTCTTTATGCTGTTCGTATTTATGGCGGGTACTGCTGCTGCAATCCTATTCTTACTGAGTTCATGGCTACAGAAGACAATGAATTCGACCACATAAGTTTCATTTTTTAAAATATAACCCGCAGGTGTAGCTACTCTGCGGGTTTTTTAATATTTATTCAATACTTTCGTACCTTTTATTACTTTATTAAAATTATACGTGTCAGACAGCTTAATCATCATTCCAACCTATAATGAAAAGGAAAACATTGAAAAGATCATTCGTAAAGTGTTCTCTCTTGAATTCCCTTTTGATATTCTAATTATAGACGATGGCTCCCCTGATGGCACTGCGGACATTGTGAAGGCTTTACAGCCTTTATATCCCGGCCGTTTACACTTAGAGCAGCGAATTGGAAAACTTGGCTTAGGAACGGCCTATATCCATGGATTTAAATGGGCATTAGAGCACCAGTACGAATACATCTTTGAAATGGATGCTGATTTTTCACACAATCCTGACGACCTGATTAAATTGCGCCAGGCCTGTGTTGATGGTGCTGATGTAGCCATTGGATCGAGGTATGTTAGGGGTGTAAATGTAGTCAACTGGCCTATGAGCCGTGTGTTGATGTCGTATTTTGCGTCTATGTATGTGCGTTTCATTACCCGCATCGACATTCAGGATGCCACCGCAGGGTTCAAATGTTACCGCAGAGTGGTGTTAGAGACGATTCCACTTGACAAGATTAAGTTTGTGGGTTACGCTTTCCAGATTGAAATGAAATTTACAGCCATTCAATATGGCTTCAAGGTAGTGGAAGTACCCATCATATTCACCGATCGTACGGAAGGTGTTTCAAAAATGAGCACCAGGATTTTCAGGGAAGCGTTTTTTGGCGTGATACAGATGAAGATGAACAGCTGGTTCAGAAATTACGACCGTAATGACTAGGCCTTAGCTGCACGTATCATTGCACCAAAGTCCAGGCCCTGTTCCATAGCGTTTACAATCATGGTAAGTCTTTTCAATTTCGTTTTCTCTGTTTTAGCCGTATTGAACCAGTTGATGTAATAGTGTTGATGCGATTTAGGCATGGATACAAAATGCGCCATCCATTTAGGGTCATCAGAAAGGCAAATCGCTAACTCCTCGGGCATTTCTATCTTAAATTCTACATCATCGGCTAACTCCAGACTTAACATAGCCCCCTGCTCCTTTTTAAGTTGTTTCCGCAGGCTTGTTTTTAAAGCGAGGATAAAATCGCCGTCGCCCATAGGTGTTAAAGCAAGTCCATGGATAGCCAGGTTATCCAGCCGTCCTTTTACCCTGAAGCTCTTTTTACAATCTGGTTTAATTTGATAGGCAATTTCCCTTGGAATAAACACATAGGTCCAGCCTGTCTTCTCGCCCATTTGTTCGAATTTTTCTATTTCAGCGTTGAAAGTAACCATGCTTAAATTTAAAACTTTTCTTCGACTCCTAATCCAAACAACGCAAAATCATATTTGACAGGATCAACCGGATCAAATTGCCGCAACTGCTGTGTTAATTCAACTGCGGTTTGCCAATCGGTTTGTTTCCTGGAGATTAAACCAAGTCTTCGCGCTACACGGTCTACATGAACATCGCAGGGACAGATGAGCTGGGAAGGTTTCAGGGTGGTCCAAATGCCAAAATCTACGCCATGGTTATCCCGTCGTACCATCCAGCGCAGAAACATGTTAAGCCGTTTGCAGGTAGACTTTTGTTTGGGTGAGGATACGTGCTTGATGGTTCGCCGTGGGAAGTCTTCCAGGCTAAAGAAGTAAGAACGGAAATGATTGAGGGCTTGTTCGATTTCAAAATCTGCGTGTTGCAGTTCCTGTGCAAAACAGGCTGGTGAGGAATAACTTTCAGCGGTTGCAACAGGGAGGTCAACTAAATATTGGGGGTTAAATGCAGACAGGTGTGGCGGAATAAAGGCTGCTTCCAGACTATCATATTGCAGGTAATGCGCTTTGAAGAAAGTTACGAAATACAGCAAGTCGGTATCATTAAAAGTTCGGTGTTTAAACCCCAGGAGGTTTTTCAGATCGTCATCAGAATGGTGCAGCATAAACTGATATGGCGCGCCATCCATCCTTTCGAACAGTTCTGTGCATTTATTGATAATGGTTTTACGCTGGCCCCAAGCCAAAATTGCCGCAAAAAATGCGGCAATTTCGATATCCTGTTTAAGTTTAAAGCGGTGTGGAATGCACACCGGATCATTTGTTATAAAAGCTGGCTGGTTATATTGAGCCACCTTGGCATCCAAAAAATCTTTGAGTTCCAGGAATTCCAAGGTTATTTCAATGCTTGTTCTAAATCTGCGATTAAATCGTCGATATCCTCTACTCCTACACTTAAGCGAAGCAGGTTATCGGTTACCCCAACTTTTTCACGTTCTTCTTTAGGGATAGAACCATGGGTCATGCTGGTTGGGTGATTAATTAAGGATTCTACACCCCCTAATGATTCGGCTAATGTAAAGACTTTAAAAGAAGAAGCTACACGGAAAGTTTCGGCTAAATCAGCTCCTTTTAACGTGATGGATACCATACCACCGAAACCACGCATTTGTTTCTTTGCGATATCATGATTAGGATGATCCTCGAAACCTGGCCAATAGATCTTATCGATTTTCGGGTGGTTTTTAAGGTAATGTGCAACCTTTTCGCCGTTTTCACAATGTGCTTTCATACGCAGGTGTAAGGTTTTGATCCCTCTTAAAACCAGGAAAGCATCTTGTGGTCCTGGTGTAGCACCACAGGCGTTGTAAACAAACCATAAATCTTTATACAACTGGTCGTCGTTTACCAATAATGCACCCATCACCACATCAGAGTGACCACCGATGTATTTGGTAACCGAATGCATCACAATATCGGCACCTTGATCCATTGGGTTCTGCAAATATGGAGACGCGAAAGTATTGTCGACCGCCAGAATGATCTTGTGCTGTTTGGCAATTTTAGCAACCCCCTCAATATCTACAATTTGCATGGTAGGATTGGTTGGTGTTTCTATCCAGATCAATTTGGTTTTTTCTGTAATATGTGGGGTAATATTTTCAGGTTTTGATAAATCTAAAAACTTAAAAGATATCCCATACTTAGTATAAATTTTAGTGAACATACGGTAAGACCCACCGTAAAGATCGTTACCGGTAATCACCTCATCACCAGGCTGCAATAACCTTAAAACGGCATCTGTAGCACCCATTCCACTCGAAAAAGCAAGGCCGTATTTGGCATTCTCCAGGGCAGCAAGACAGTTTTCTAACGCTTGTCTGGTTGGATTGGTTCCTCTTGAGTATTCAAACCCCTGGTGATCGCCAGGTGATTTTTGACAATAAGTAGATGTCTGGTATATGGGAGTCATTACTGCTCCAGTACTTGGATCAGGTTCCTGACCAGCATGGATCGCTTTAGTTGCAAATTTCATCATCATTAATATTTAAATAATTCAACATCCTCTAGCCTGTGCAATTAGTATGCACGGGCAAATAATACACGTTGCGTAGAGGGTTTACCTGAATAAACACAAACGCCGTCCTCTTGTTTGTTATTTAAAGGAATGCAACGGATAGTGGCTTTGGTTTCTTCTTTAATTTTCTGTTCAGTTTCTGGAGTGCCATCCCAGTGTGCAGCGATAAAGCCTGTTTTATTATCCAGCAGGTCTTTAAATTCCTGGTAAGAATTAGCCTCAGTGATGTGTTCCTCGCGGAAATTGGCCGCTTTTTTATAAATGCTGTTTTGAATTTCTTCAAGAAGTTGAGGAATGTAAATTTCCAGGCCTTCTTGGTTAACGGTGAATTTCTCACGTGTATCTCTTCTGGCAAGCTCCACAGTTTTGTTTTCCATGTCGCGACCACCAATCGCTAGGCGAATAGGCACGCCTTTCAATTCGTATTCAGCGAATTTAAAACCAGGACGTTGTGAATCACGGTCGTCATATTTCACCGAGATACCCATGCGTTTTAGCTTAGGCATTAACTCATCAACAAAGGCAGTAATTTTAGCCAAATCATCGTCGTTCCTGTAAATAGGAACAATCACCACCTGGATAGGCGCTAATTTCGGTGGAAGTACAAGTCCGGCGTCGTCACTATGGGCCATGATTAACGCACCTATTAAACGGGTGGAAACACCCCACGAAGTTGCCCAAACATGCTCTATCTTACCTTCTTTACTGGTGAATTTCACATCAAAGGCCTTGGCGAAATTCTGACCAAGGAAATGGGAGGTTCCAGCCTGCAAGGCTTTACCATCCTGCATTAATGCTTCGATGCAGTAAGTATCTAAAGCACCGGCAAAACGTTCATTGGCTGTTTTTTTACCCTTAATAACAGGCATGGCCATAAAGTTTTCAGCGAAGTCGGCATATACATCAAGCATACGTTCTGTTTCCTCAACCGCTTCTTTTGCGGTGGCGTGAGCGGTATGTCCTTCCTGCCATAAAAACTCCGCTGTACGCAGGAACAAACGGGTACGCATTTCCCAGCGCATCACATTGGCCCATTGATTAATCAGTAAAGGCAGGTCACGATAAGACTCGATCCATTTTCTATACGTATTCCAGATGATGGTTTCAGACGTTGGTCTGATGATCAGTTCTTCTTCTAATTTAGCAGTTTCATCAACGATGATATTACCGGTACCGTCGTTCTTTAAACGATAATGTGTCACAACGGCACACTCGGTGGCAAAGCCTTCAACGTGTGACGCTTCTTTTGAAAAATATGACTTTGGTATGAGAAGTGGAAAATAGGCATTACTATGTCCGGTATCTTTGAATTTCTGATCTAAAATACCTTGCATTTTTTCCCAAATGGAGTAACCATATGGCTTAATCACCATACATCCCCTCACATCGGAGTGGTCTGCAAGATCGGCTTTTATAACAATGTCGTTATACCACTGGGAATAATCTTCGTTTTTGCTTGTAATACCTTTGCTCATAACTCTCTGGAACGTTTTTTGTGTTAAATAACTTGTAATATAGGCAGCAAATTTATAAATTTATAGCTATATTAACGTAACACACACAAACAAATCAATACCATGAAACCGATTGGATTAATTACGAGTGTACTGGCAGCAGTTACGGTGATGATGGCATCATGTTCAGCACCGAGATTAGCACAAACAAATACAGTCAATGATGACGTCTATAACTCTGTGGCACAAGCGCAGGAATATGTAGCTCCTAAGCCTAGTGAAGCTTCGCGATACAGGGATGATGCAGAATATGATGAATATGGATCAAGCGATCCTTTTTATGATATGGATTATTCTTCCCGCATTAACAGGTTCTACTATGGCAGTCCGTTCCGCAGCTATTTTGACCCTTTCTATTATGACTATTATGGTTATAACAGCATTTATGGCTTAAACTATTTTTCACCATGGTACAGACCAGGTTTTTCTATGGGCTTTGGTTTCGGTTGGGGTTGGGGTAATTACGGCTGGGGAGTTTTCTCACCTTATTATGCCTGGAACCCATATTATGGCGGAGGTTATTTAGGTGGCATTTATGGCGGTTACTTTGGTGGCTACCCAGGTGGGGGTTTTGTAAACCGTTTACCTGGCACTACTAACTATGGTCCGAGACCAATCCGAGGAAGTTCAGATGGTATGGGCAGAACCGGACCGGTTCGTTCAACCAATGGTGTGATCTCTAATTCAGGTAGTCGTGCGGACAGGTATAACCCTAACCGCGGTACAGGAATTAACACGAACTCCAATACTAGAAGTAGAACAAACCGTGGCAGTTCTGACACTTACAGACCTACAACTCGTTCCAATGCACCAACAAGACCTTCTTACACCCCTCCTTCTTCAACAAGAAATGATGGTGGTGCAACAAGAAGTAGCGGAAGTGCCGGTGGTGGCGGAGGCGGTGGTAGCAGAAGTTCAAGAACCGGAGGCAGAAATTAACAAAACACTCTTTCACACTAAATGAAAAAATTTATCTCTCTACTTGGGTTAGCTATAGTAGCTAACACAGGAGTATTATATGCCCAATATGCAAGTGACGCACTTCGGTTTTCACAAACGAATTACGGAAGTTCTGCGCGATTTAAAGGCTTAGGAAATGCACAGATCAGTTTAGGTGGCGACATTAGCTCGGTTAGCGGTAATCCTGCCGGACTGGGTATGTTTACCCGTTCTGAATTCAGTATTACGCCTGAATATAATCACAGCATGAATGATGCGTTATACCTTGGGCAACGCACGAAAAGCAGCCTGGACAAAGTAAACCTGAACAATGCCGCTATGGCTTGGTACAATCCCACGGTAAGACGTGCGGGTTCTGACTTGAATAAAGGAGTGCTGAGCTTTGTATGGGGTATTGGCTTTAGCCGGAACAATGATTTTAATAACAACGTGGCTTTCGGTGGCCAGAATGCAAATAGCTCTATCGCTGATTTCTTTTCTGAAGATGCCTCAAGCTATAACGCCATCCCAAGTGCATTACCAAAGGGTTCATTAGCCAGAATGGCTTATGATACCTTTTTGATTGACGAATATGGTGATGACAATTACTACGAACCTGCAACAGCTTTAAATAACAGCCAGGGATATTCACAAACGCGATATGGATCAACATCAGAAATTAACTTTTCCGGTGCGATGAATATCTCTAACCAGTTATATATTGGTGCAAGTGTTGGCCTGGTAAATGTGCGTTATGGTTACGACTCCCAGTTTACGGAAGGTGGAACTAATATTTCTACCAACCCTGAAAATGAAATGGCGGGTAACCGTTATGATTTGTCTTATCGCCAAAGTCAGGCAACAGATGGGTCAGGAATTAACGGTAAAATCGGCATCATCTATAAACCCATAAATATCCTTCGATTTGGCGCTACTTATCAAACGCCAACCTGGATGAATATACAGGATACGTATTCGGAAGTACTGGATGCTAGTTATAGCAGTGGAAACAGATATACCAATGATCCTTCAAATAGTGTATTCGAATATAACTTAAGAACACCTTACAAGGGATCACTAGGTGCCAGTTTAATTTTAGGACAACATGGTTTGATCACAGCTGATGTGGACTACATTGATTATACGTCAATTAAGTTCAGTAATGCAGAAAACAACTATGCCCCTACGACCATCGTAAACAACAATACGGAAGTAAAAGATATGTTCACTGACGTTATTAACTACCGTGTGGGTGCAGAGTATAGAATTGACCAGTTAACTTTAAGGGCTGGTTACGGGGTAAACGGAACACCATACAAAGTTGATCCGGGCAACAAGTTTGAAACATCATTTTATAGCGGTGGCCTTGGTTACAAAATCAACCAGTATTACGTTGATGTTGCCTACCAAAGGGTAGAAACAAACAGTACTTACAGTCCTTACCTTTTAAACGACTTGTCTGAACCTGTAGCAGCGGTTAAACAAAACAGAAATAATGTTTTCTTAACTTTCGGCGTGAGGTTCTAAGCGAAATAACGCGCATAAAAAAACCTGGCTAATCACTAAGCCAGGTTTTTTTTATGCGCTTATATATTATATTATGATGTTTTGAATCTTTCAATGTTCTTTTCAACCACAGGATCTTTAATCAACTCCGGAGCGTGATGTGGTTTTTTCCTTGCATCGATAATTAAAGGACCTTTACATCCCCAGTGTTTATTTTTTATGAAACTCCCTACGCCATCAACATCTGTTGCCGGGTTACTACGGGTAAAGGTTACCCATACCAGGTTATTAATGTTTGCTGCCGTAAAGGTTGCATCATCACAAAGTACAATCAGCGCAATGCCATCCAGGTTTTGTGGAAGTAAAGTCGCTTTCAATTCGGCAAGTTCCTCTGCCGCACGGGTGGCATTCACATACGGTTCACCCTGCAACGCAAGCACACCAGGTATCGCCAGATGAAACTTAAGACTAAGGTTTTGCGGAACCGTTGTACTTAACTGTCTTTTTACAGGTCCGGCAGCGGCTAGTACGAGTTTTGAACCACTATTTAAGCCATCGCCCGTATAATCGAGCGTATCAATGGTCGTCTGAGTATGGAAATGCAGATCTCTGCTGAAGTCCATACGGGATAAGACATGACCAAGAAATTCAGCGATATGGTGAGTTGTTAATTGTTCATTATCTTCTTTAGCGGCGATAAAAAGGTACTTCGCCAGGCTCAGTTGGTTTTTACCTAGGATATGATTTGAAATTGTCAGAATCTCCTGTGGCTTTCTTTCTTTTAAATAAGGGGTATAACGTTCACTGCCTATCGCAAATAACAATGGGTGTACGCCAGCTGCATCAACTGCGTTTACCTCCTTCAATCCGTGTATTTCCTGAGGAATTGCAGAACCGGTGATTTCGTGGATCAGGGCACCAAAGCTGGTATCTTCCTGCGGCGGGCGCCCCACTACAGTAAAGGACCAGATGGCATCTTTACGGTGGTAGACCTGATGAACTTTCATTACCGGGAATGGGTGTTTAAGACTATAATAACCTAGGTGGTCGCCGAAAGGGCCTTCATCCTTGTTATCCTGAGGGTAAACCGTGCCTGTGATCACAAAGTCTGCATCGGCAGAGATACAGAAACCTTCATCATCGTAAAAATAGCGGAAACGACGGTTCCCTAATGCACCAGCAAAGGTCATTTCTGAAAGCCCTTCTGGCAAGGGCATTACTGCAGCTAATGGATGTGCCGGCGGACCGCCAACAAAGATACTCACCTTTAAAGGCAAGCCTTTTGCATTCGCTTTGCTTTGGTGTACACCAATACCGCGATGAATCTGGTAATGCAAACCCACCTCCTGATCTTGAATATAATCGTTACCTGCCATCTGTATCCGGTACATACCCAGGTTGCCATTGAGGACGCCTGGTTTATCTACGTCCTCGGTAAAAACCTGTGGCATGGTAATAAACGGACCACCGTCCATGGGCCAGTTCACAATTTGAGGTAAGGCGCTGATGGTTGTTTTCTCGAAGGTAGACTTGAAAAGACTTTGTTTCATTGGTAATGCCGACAAAGCGGCAAGGCCAACACCGGCAGATTTAAACGGGTTTTTTAAAGCCTTCATTGGATCACCTCGTAAAGCCACCAATTGCTGCACGTTTTCCAGGCTATCACGAAACATAAACTTTGACCGCTCCAGGGTACCAAATAAATTAGATACGGCTGGAAATTTACTGCCTTTGACCTTTTCAAAATAGATAGCAGGCCCCTGCTCTTCGTATACCTTTAAGTGTATTGCAGCCATTTCAAGATTAGGATCTACTTCCTCCTTAATTCTTAACAGGTGCCCATGTTTTTCTAAATCAGCAACGCATGCTGCCAAACTCTTATATCCCATCTATGCCAAAGGTATTAAACAATTTTGTTATAAAGGAAAACCCTATAAATAGAAAAACCACACCCATGGGCGTGGTCCTCACAAAAGAAAGGTATACTTACTTTTTGTTAGCGAATGAACGCAACATCCAGGTAGTTTTTTCTTTGAACTGCATAAAACGGTTCACCATGTCATTGGTCCCATCGTCATCAGCTTCATCAGTAGCTAATAAAAGTTCTCTTTCCAAAGCTATTAATTGAGACATGTCCCTTAGAATCTCGTCGATCATGTCAAAATCTTTCATCCCAATGGTATCAACTTCCTTTATGGTCGATTCTCTAATATAATCTTCAAATCGGCTATGTGGTGGTTTACCAAGGGTAAGAACGCGCTCAGCAATTTCATCTATCGTTGCCTGGGCTTCAGTATATAGTTCCTCAAATTTCACATGCAGTGTAAAGAAATTATTTCCTTTAATGTTCCAATGGCACCCTCGTAATTTCTGGTAATGAACATGATAATTTGCAAGGTATTCGTTAAGTAAATCAACAATTGGTTTCACTTCTTTTTCGTCCAAACTAATTTCTTTGGCATCCATAATATTTGAATTTTGGTTATATCAAGTTCCAAACACCAGGCGGTGTGAAAGGTTTTAAATAATTCCAAATTCATACAATACCGGCAGTATAATGCCGTTTTCTATACAGAATTTAACCTCTTAATTTTTATTTGTAAATTTGCCAAACCTTTTCAAGAAATCATTGATGCAAAAATATAATATCGTATTCCTGTTAGCCGTTTTTTTCTCCTTCTCTCAAACGGCAACAGCCACTGCTCTACCCCTGGATTCTATTGGTGTTGAAAATTTGAACGGAAAGAAACTGATCATTCACAAAGTGGCTCAGCATGACACCTATTACTCAATTAGCCGCAGGTATAATGTGCCTCATAAGGAAATCATGGCTTATAATGAGAACAAGTATCTTCAAATAGGTGTGATCATTAAAGTACCAACAGCACTAACTTTCTCAGGCAATACCTCAGGTATTGGCGCTGCTATAGTTAGTGAAAGCGAAAATACCCCATCCTATATAGAACATATGGTGCAGAAGAAAGAGAACCTTAATTTCTTAGCCGGAAAATATGGCACCACCGTAAACGAGATTAAACGCATCAACAATTTAAACAGTATCAACCTAAGTATAGGTCAGGTATTAAAAATGCCAAGCCAGAACGCACAAGCAGAAAATACAAACACAAATACCGTAGTTACTCCAGCTGTAGCTATACAACAAACTCCAACCACCACCAAGCCTGTTCAAGCTAACGTACCTCCTACTCCGCAACCACAACCAGTTAGGCAGCCACAACCTGTTAGACAAGAACCGAAATCAGTAAACACCAACGCGGCTGTTAAACCTACCGATACCACCTATGAAGATTTGATTGTGCATACCGTTGCTTCAAATGAAACAATTTATTCCATTGCCACCTCATACAACATGACGATGGACCAGGTTAAAGCAAAAAACAATCTAACCGGTAATACATTACGCATTGGGCAAAAACTGTTAATTAAAGGACAATATGGACAACGCAGACCTCAAGCCCCTGGAATTGGCGCTGATACCATAACGTCTATTACCGACCCTTCGCTTAGAGGTGCTCCAAGTCGTTATGGTTTAAACCAGATCGATGAACGCGGTTCGGCTATTTCCATTCAGGATGCTGACCTGGATCCTAACAAAATGTTAGTGTTACACCGTTCTGCGCCTATCGGAACCGTGATGAAAATCACCAATCCAATGAGTAACCGCTCTACATTTGCCAAAGTGGTTGGTAAATTCACCGAAAATGAATCTACTAAAGATGTTGTTGTTGTGATGACCCACGCTGTGGCAGAAGCATTAGGTGCCCTAGACAAAAAATTTTATTGCAATATAACATACAGCGGACAAGAGAATAATGAACAATAAACCAATAATTATTGGAATTGCAGGTGGTAGCGGTTCTGGTAAGACTTTTTTTTTAAATTCCTTTTTACACCATTTTAA
Source organism: Pedobacter sp. (assembly GCF_045627485.1). Lineage (GTDB taxonomy): Bacteria > Bacteroidota > Bacteroidia > Sphingobacteriales > Sphingobacteriaceae > Pedobacter. The sequence goes on from NZ_JAZQNU010000150.1 coordinate 45,746, forward strand.
GAACGACGAGGTTACTTTAGTTTCACAGGATGATTATTACATCCCTGCAGGTGAAATGACCCAGGAAGAAAATAAGTTGTACAACTTTGATCTGCCTACGACAATTGACCATGAACAGTTTAGTAACGACATTAAGAAGTTGCTAAAAGGCGAAGTGGTTTATAAAAAAGAATACAATTTTAATAACCCATTGGCGGTTGTTAAAATCCTGGAGATTAACCCCGCTCCGATTATTATTGTAGAGGGTTTATTTATCCTGTACTTTCAGGACATTGCGTCCCAGTTAGATTATAAAATATTTATTGAGGCAGAAGAGTCAGTGGCACTAGAACGCCGTATCAGAAGGGATGGCATGGAAAGAGGTTACCCCGAAGATGATGTACGCTATAAATGGCATGCGCACGTAATGCCTTCTTATAATGAGTTTCTGTTACCTTATAAGGGTACATGTAACCAGGTGATATTGAACAATGACAATACCCCTGATCATATTATTTCTACAACTGAAAAAATTGCTGCCGATTTAAAAGAGAAGTTCTGTAAATCGACCAGTTAATCTATTTGCATTTCCGGTGTATCATCATCGGCAAATAACCTGCCTGAGGTTGCGTTTCTTATGTAATCCACACTCACACCGGGTGCCCTTTCCAGAAGATGGAAACCACCCTCAGGCAAAATATCCAATACGGCAAGCTCTGTAACTACTTTCTTAATGCAGCGTACACCTGTTAACGGCAAGGTACATGCTGGCAGTAACTTACTTTCGCCAGCTTTATTCACATGCTGCATGGCTACAATAATATTCTTAGCAGAAGCTACCAGGTCCATTGCTCCGCCCATTCCCTTCACCATTTTACCTGGAATTTTCCAATTAGCAATGTCGCCATATTCCGATACCTCCATGGCACCTAAGATAGTCAGGTCGATCTTTTGACTTCTAATCATTCCGAAACTCATGGCAGAATCGAAAAATGACGAGCCAGGGAGTGTTGTAATGGTTTGTTTCCCTGCATTGATCAGATCAGCGTCTTCTTCCCCTTCAAAAGGGAACGGCCCCATACCCAACAGGCCATTTTCGCTTTGCAACTCTATATTAATATGTTCGGGAATGTAATTAGCTACCAGCGTAGGAATACCAATCCCTAAATTAACGTAATAACCATCCTTTATTTCCTTTGCGATACGTTTCGCAATTCCATTTTTGTCCAGCATATTACAGGGGCTTAAATTCTTTTTCTAACGGTAAGTTGTTCTATTCTCTTTTCGAAATGGGCACCCTGAAAAATGCGGTGTACGAAAACGCCAGGCGTATGTATCTGATTAGGGTCTAATTCACCAGCTTCAACCAGAATTTCCACTTCTGCTATGGTGGTTTTCCCTGCCATAGCCATTACCGGATTGAAGTTCCTGCTCGTTGCCCGGTAAATTAAATTACCGGCAGTATCGCCTTTCCAAGCCTTCACTAACGCGAAATCTGCATCAAAAGCATATTCCATCAAATAGTCCTTCCCCTTAAAATTTCGTGTTTCTTTGCCTTCGGCTACCTCTGTACCTACCCCGGCAGGTGTAAAAATAGCAGGTATGCCATAACCGGCTGCCATGCAACGCGTGGCTAATGTACCTTGCGGAATAAGCTCAACTTCAAGCTCCCCGCTTAACAACTGACGTTCGAACTCCGCATTTTCTCCAACATACGAAGAAATCATCTTTTTCACCTGTCTACCTTGCAGCATGAGGCCAATACCGAAGTTATCGACCCCTGCATTATTTGAGATACAGGTGAGTTCTTTTACCTGCTTTTTAACTAATGCAGCAATACAATTTTCTGGAATTCCACATAAGCCAAAACCGCCGAGCATGAGGGTCTGACCATCTTCTATATCACGGATCGCCTCCTCAGCACCCGACACTACTTTGTTGATCATATATTTGGTTTGTGGCTAATTTATAAAAACTAAGCGAAAATCAATTATTTTAAATAGACATAAGAGATGCCATCGCCACCGCGATCAGGGTGTTCATCTTCCACACGGGTAACCTGACTGTACTTTTTAAGGTATTCCCTAATTATTTTCCTGAGGATACCGTCGCCCTTACCATGAATGATCTTGATGAAGGGAAAGCCCATCATTACCGCACGATCCAGGTATTTTTCTACTTCCTGTAACGCATCTTCGCCACGACGACCACGCAGATCAAGTTCAGCAGAAAAAGAACCAACAGCCTCTGAAATGCTTCCAGAGTAAGAACTCGATTGCATAGCCTTTTTGGCCTGGGTATTACTGATTTTCTGGACCCTGTTTTTTTTCAGCACGGAACGCAGGTCGCCAAGCGCCACCACAAGGTTGTCGCGGTTAATCTCCAGCACCTGACCGGTGGTATCACTGTTGTTCAATTTTACCCAGTCGCCAACCTCAATTGGTGTATTTAAAGCTACCGGCGACGTCACTACAGGTTTCTTCTCTTCTTTCACCTGGTTTTGCACCAACACCTCATTCAGTTTCTGGCGCAGCTGTTTGGTGGCCACTTTATCCGCCTGTTTTTCCTTAATTTCGGCAATGGTGTTTTCCACCAGTTTATTGGCATTTTTTATTATCGCCTGTGCCTCCATTTTCGCTTCCTTTAGCAAGGTTTTACGATTTTCATCAAGGAAGATTCTTAATTTCTCATTCTCCGCAACCAGGTTCTTCACCTTGTTCTGCTGAGTAGACAAGAAGATCTTGGTGTCGTATATCTGTTTTTTCTCCCGCTCCAAATCCACCAGTAAAGTATCAATCCGGTTTTGATTGGTACCTATTTTTTCACGTGCAAGTTTTAGCACCTCCGGTTGAAGACCAATATTCTGTGCAATTTCAAAAGCATAGGAACTACCTGGCTTTCCAATTTCAAGCACATATAGGGGCTTCATTTTATCGTTATCAAACAACATAGAGGCATTTTCCAATCCCTGCGTATTCCCGGCAAAAAGCTTCAGGTTAGAATAATGCGTAGTAATCACCCCTCTAACCTTCTTATTATTCAATACCTCTAATACTGCTTCAGCCATTGGCCCACCAAACTGAGGATCGGTACCGGTACCAAATTCATCAATTAGCACCAGTGATTTAGGGGTGGCATGAGCAACAAAATACCGCATTTTCTTTAAATGGGCACTGTAGGTACTCAAATCACTCTCAATAGACTGGTCATCACCTATATCAGCAAAAATCTGATCAAAAATTCCAACCTCACTCGACTCATGCACCGGTATCAGTAAGCCCGACTGGATCATCAGCTGCAATAGTCCAACTGTTTTCATACATACCGATTTCCCTCCCGCATTGGGTCCTGAGACCAGCAATATTCGCAAGTTTTCATGAATCTGCATATTCAATGGCACCACTGTCTTTTTATCTTCTTTAAAAGAAAGCATTAATAAAGGATGGCGGGCATTAACCAGTTTTGTTTTCGCTTCTTTTACCAGTACCGGCATATCTGCCTCTACCTCAATGGCGAACAAAGCTTTGGCCCTTACAAAATCCAACTTCGTTAAAAACCCATGGTAAGATATCAGTAAAGGTGTGTACGGACGAAGTTCTGTGGTGAGGGCAATCAGTATTTTAATAATTTCCCGGCGTTTATCAAACTCCAGGTCACGTAGTTTATTATTAAGGGTAAAAACCTCTTCCGGCTCCATGTAAACAGTCTGGCCACTGGCCGACTCGTCGTGTATAAAACCTTTTAATTTACGTTTGTTCTCCGCCAGGATAGGAATACAGATCCTGCCATCACGTACAGTTAGACTACCATCAGCCACCCAGTTGCTACTAACGGCTTGTTTATAGATACTGTCCATTCGGCGGCGCACTTCCTGCTCAGCTTTTGAAATATCAGCAATGATCTGTAATAATGTAGGCGAAGCATTTGGCCTGATCTTTCCCTTCGGGTCTAAAACCTGTTCAATTTTTTTCAAGATGTTCTTCTCAACCGGAAGATGCTCAAAAAGCGCTTCCAGGTTTGGATAAACTTCCTTGCGCTCGTCAAAAAAACGAATCACAGAAAATACCGTTTGCAGTGAAGTATACATCTGGTATAATTCCTCTTCCACCAGGTAACTTCCTTCTACTTTTATTTTATCGGCTAAATATTTTATGTCAAAAAAAGCATTGATTTGCAGAGGTTCCTGGTTTTCAAGAATGCTTTTAAACTCTTTAGTTTGTCTTAAAAACTTATTAATTTGGTCATACTTAGTCATGACCTGCATCTTACTCACCATATGCTGGCCCATCGGACTTAAGCAGTTTTTATGAATAAGTGCTCTCACTTCGTTGAAACCCAGTCGCTCCAAACAATTCTCCGGATATAACATGACTACAGCGTTGATTGATTTTTTACGACTTTAACTTTCTTCCCTTGCCCACTTTTCAGATTTCTTCTTAACAACTTTTTGAGACTGTCTTTTTGAAGAGAATCTTTTTTCTTTTTCACCACCTGTTTAATGGAATCAGCCTTAATAGAATCTTGTCTTTTCTTTTGTAATTTCTCTATAGCGAGGTTGTGTAGTTTTTCTACTTTCACTTTATTTTTCTTAAAATCTGTTTCCAGTTTAACGTACATCGCATTCATAATCTCTGGATTCGAATAATAGAAATCCATACTCTTCGCATAGCTTGCAGAATCGATGCCAAATTTTTTGTATACGCCTTTATAATATGCTGCTGCGACTTTTCTTGCCGAGTCTTGCACCGGGATCGTGCTGATATAAGCATCAACCATGTGCATATCATATAAGATTTTCTGCATTTGATCTGGTTGAATGATCTCTTTTGGTACTGGAGATTTACACCCGTAGATGACTGCACAAATAAACCCCAGGAGTAGAATCTTCTTCATTAATCTTTAAACATTGTTATTTCTTAGCGCATTTTGCCCCAAGGTTGTTAATTTTACCAAAAATACTGATAAATGAGCATAGCCGATAACTTATTGAAATATAAAAAGGAATTAGAGGGTACAGGCGCAAAGCTGGTAGCCGTGTCAAAGTTCCATGATGCAGCTGAGGTAATGGAAGCCTATCAGGCTGGTCAACGTGTATTTGGAGAAAACCTGGTACAAGAGCTTGTGGAAAAACAGGCCCAGTTACCCGACGATATCGAATGGCATCTTATTGGCCATTTACAAACCAATAAAGTTAAATACATCGCCCCTTTCATCAGCTTAATTGAGTCGGTGGATAGCCTTAAACTACTCATCGAAATCAACAAACAAGCATCTAAAAATAAACGCGTAATCGACTGTCTTTTACAGGTATACATTGCCGATGAAGACACTAAATTTGGATTAGGTTATGATGAGGTGATTGAAATTTTACGTTCTGAAGAGTTCCCTACCTTAAAGAATATCAGGATTGTTGGTTTAATGGGCATTGCCACCAATACCCAGTCACAAAAACAGATCAGAGATGAATTTCAGGAACTTAAGGTGCTTTTTGATGGGATTAAAGTTACTTATTTCCGCAAGGATGATTACTTTAAGGAACTTTCCATGGGCATGTCGGCAGATTATAAACTGGCTATCGACGAAGGCAGCACCATGGTAAGAATTGGAAGCAACATATTTGGTAAACGCGTCATTAAACATTATAAAGCAGAATGAATATCAACATACGCACCGCAGTAGCAGCAGATTGTCCGGCAATACTAGAATTGATCCACGAACTGGCCCTTTACGAAAAGGCCCCCGAAGAAGTTACCGTAACCCTGGAGGAATTTATTGATGCAGGTTTCGGCAAACAACCGGTATGGAAAGCTTTCGTTGCAGAAGCAGACAACAGAATCGTTGGTTTCGCGTTGTATTATACACGTTATTCTACATGGAAGGGTTGTCGTTTATACCTGGAAGATTTTATCGTTACTGAAGAATACCGTGGAAAAGGCATTGGCAAATTGCTTTTTGAAACCGTTATAAAGGAGGCCCGCGATAAGGGATATAATGGCATGAGCTGGCAAGTGCTCGACTGGAATGCCCCTGCCATTAACTTCTATAACAAATACAATGCGTATATGGAAGCGGGATGGTTAAACGCTTCGCTTTCAACAGAAGCACTTCAGCATTAAATTAAATTGTTATGAAAAAAATCTTTGCAGTTTTCCTGGTGGCCATCATGTTTGCCTGCCAGCAAAAAAAAGATCATACGGAAAATGGCATAAATGGCAATCTGACTCAGGAAGTAACGGCAGATACGCTAACTTATTCCTATGATTCAGTAAAAGTTTACAGTAAAACTCCACTATCTCCAAATAGACAAGTCATTGACACCGCCAAAGCAGTAATCACATACCCGGTGTTTGCCAATAAAAAGCTTAACCAACTGGTTGAAGAAAACGCATTATTTTCATACAATCCCGATAAGGAAAAGCCAAAATCTTATAAGGAAAGTGTCACAAATTTCATTGCTGACTTTGACGCTTTCAAAAACGAAAACAAAAGCAGCTTTCAAACCTGGTTTAGAAACATCGACATTAATGTGCTGCCCCAATGGAAAAACTATGTCGGTTTACAATACACACTGGTGGAATATACAGGAGGTGCCCATGGAAGTACTATAATTACCTATAAAAACTATAATGCCAGGACGCTGAATTTACAAACTACCGACTCTTTGATTAAGCCTGGCACCAAAAAGGAGTTAACTAAAATTGCTGAACAGATCTTTAGAAAAGATGAAAAACTAAGTCCTACGCAAAGTTTAGATAACTATTTCTTTGAAAAAGGAATCTTTGTGTTACCTGAAAATTTTAAGTTGAATAAAAATGGAATCACATTTCTATACAATATCTACGAAATAAAACCATATTCTTCTGGAAGAACAGCGCTTTTTATTCCTTACAACGACATTAAACAAATCCTTCAAGCTAATCCGATATTACCTGCAATTAATTAATATGGAAGTTTACAAATTTGGTGGAGCATCTGTTTGCGATGCAAAATCCATCCAAAATATGGCGGAACTGATTATTAAATCAGACGCCAATCAGTTATTGGTTGTTGTTTCTGCAATGGGAAAGACAACCAATGCCTTAGAAAGCCTAACACATGCTTTCATCAGCAATAATGGCGAAAGTTTCAACATATTAGAACAAATCAAAACCTATCACTATGACGTGATGAACGAACTGTTCGCTGATCACCAGCATCCGGTTTTCAATGATGTAGCGAATGTATTTGTAGAAATTGAATGGTTATTGGAAGAGGAAGCCATTGATGCGCCCGACTACATTTACGACCAGATTGTGTCGATCGGGGAAGTTGTCTCTACAAAAATCATTGCAGCGTACCTACAGTCCATAGGAAAGAACGTTATCTGGGCTGATGCACGTAACTATATCAAAACCGATAATAATTACCGCGAGGCAATTGTTGATTGGGAAAAAACAACCCAGGAGATACAACGTCATTTATTTCATCTATTAGAAAAGTCTGTGGTCATCACCCAGGGATTTATTGGAGGCACCAGTGAAAACTTTACCACCACACTTGGCCGTGAGGGTTCCGATTATTCTGCAGCCATTTTTAGCGCATGCCTTAATGCCACTTCCCTTACCATTTGGAAAGACGTACCGGGAGTGCTCAATGCCGACCCAAAGTGGTTTGAACACACCCAAATGATTCCTCAATTATCATATCATGATGCCATTGAGCTGGCTTATTATGGCGCAACGATTATACATCCGAAAACTATCAAGCCACTACAAAATAAAAACATTCCTCTTTACGTACGTTCCTTCGTAAGTTGCGGAAGCCCGGGAACTGTCATTAACGGCCAGGTCACTGAATCACCATTTCCTTCTTTCATATTCAAGATGAATCAGGTACTGATTTCTATCTTTCCTAAAGACTACTCTTTTATTATAGAAGATAGTCTAAGCGATATTTTCAGTATTTTCCATAAACACAAGGTAAAGGTGAATACCATGCTCAACTCCGCACTTAGCTTTTCGGTAAGTGTTGATCAAAATGAGCAAAAGGTACTAACACTGATTGCCGAGCTTAAGGAAAAATACCATGTAAAATATAATACAGGGCTCGAACTGGTTACCATTAGGTATTATAACCAGGAAACCATTTCGAGGTTAACCGAAAACAAACAAATACTTTTGGAAGTGAAAAGCCGTAATACCTGCCAGATTCTCATGAAATCATTATAAGAACCTCAGCATTGTTGAATAAAGAAATACTCAATCCAGAAATTCAGGAATATATCAACTCGCATTTACAGGTTGATGTACACCAGCTTGCTATGGCTAAAAGCCCATTTACTGGTGTTACAGCACAGGAACTTGCTAATCAGATTACTTCAAAAAACAAAGCAGAGAAGAAACTTCCTACCTGGTACAAGGCGAACTATATCTACTACCCTGCGGCGCTGTCTATAGAACAAACGTCATCAGAGAAAACTGCCGCCTACAAAGCAGATCTTGTTGGCACGAAAACAGTGGTTGACATTACTGGTGGCTTTGGTGTAGATAGCTTTTATTTTGCAAAGAATGCCGCAAAGGTGCTGCATTGCGAAATTAACCAAGAGCTGTCACAAATAGCGGAACATAATGCTTCGGTTCTTGGCGCCACTAACATGACTTTTCTGGCAACAGACGGTATTGACTACCTGCAGCAGACAGCGGAAACTTTTAACACGATCTATGTAGATCCAGCAAGAAGAGGCGGACTTGGTAAAGTGTTCATGCTTAAAGACTGCACACCTAATGTGGTTGAACATATGGATCTGTTACTGAAAAAAGGCGAACAGGTAATCATCAAAACCTCACCTCTGTTGGACATCAGTGCCGGCTTAAAAGAATTAAAACACGTAACGAGAGTTCATATCGTTAGCACAAAGAACGAATGTAAAGAGTTATTGTTTATTCTGGCGAAGACTCCTGCAGATGAGGTGAAGATCGTTAGTGTAACTATTAACGATACCATCAAAAAGTTTGAGATGGCCATGGACCAGCGCGCAGAAATTACCATTGCAGACCAACTACAAACTTATATTTATGAACCAGACGTGGCTCTGCTTAAAAGTGGGGGCTTCAATGTCATTGCCGAAGCTTATGGTTTGGAAAAGCTCCATGAACAAACACAGATTTATACTTCCGATGTATTTAAGCAAGAGTTCCCTGGACGCATATTCGAGGTAGAGGAAACAATCAGTTCTGCTACATTAAAAAAAAAGAAAGACATCAAGGCAAACATCATTGTAAGGAGCTATCCGGAGAAACCAGCAGCGTTGGCAAAGAAATATAACATTAAACCAGCAAAAGATGACTTTCTGATTTTTACTAAAACGAAAATCTCAAACAACCTAATTATAAAAGCTAAGTTAATACAATATTATTAAAGAAAAACGCCCTTCCGTCGTAGCGGAAGAGCGCTTTTCTTTAAGGGTGCGAAGTGTTAGTTGTATTTCCTAACTCTTACCGCCTGGTAGCCTTTTTGTCCTTCTGCTATATCAAATTCTACAGCATCGTTCTCTTTTAGGCTATCAATGCCCCCCTGCACGTCTTTAAAGTGTACAAAAATGTCTTTGTTGTTTTCGTAAACAATAAACCCATACCCCTTTTCCGAATTAAACCATTTTACTTTCCCGGTGTTCATAATCTTAGTCTTAAATAAATAATAAATTTTATCTTGGTAACTAAAATTATCATTTTAATTGAACTAAACCAAAAATAAATGAAATTTTTATTTATTTGGTTGCGGGGTTGTTCTAAGGTATGGTTTTATCTCTTTATAGCCCTTTGGAAAGCGGCTAGGGATCTCTTCAGTCTTGATGGAGTTCATTACAATGACGTCCTCGCCATCCTCCCAATCAGCTGGCGTGGCCACACTATATTTGGCAGTCAGCTGCAAAGAGTCGATTACGCGAATCACTTCATTGAAGTTCCTACCAGTAGAAGCCGGATAGGTAAGCATCAGTTTTACTTTTTTATCAGGAGAGATAATAAATAACGAACGCACCGTTAATGTTTCTGAAGCATTGGGATGTATCATATCATAAAGATCAGCGATCTTCCTGTCTTCATCTGCAATAATTGGAAACTCTACGTTTGTGTGCTGCGTTTCGTTGATGTCATTGATCCAGCCTTTATGCGACACTGCCGAGTCAACACTTAAGGCTAAGACCTTCACATTTCTTTTTTCAAATTCGTCTTTCAAGGCTGCCGTACGACCAAGTTCTGTGGTACATACTGGTGTATAATCTGCTGGATGAGAAAACAACACACCCCAGTTGTCTCCCAGAAATTCATAAAAGTCAATTTTGCCAATCGATGTCTCTGCTTGAAAGTTTGGCGCTACATCTCCTATTCTTAAGCTCATAATCTACTTATTTAATGTTCAACTTTATTCTATTAATAACTACAAATTTAGTATACTATTTGACATAACAGCAGGTTTCCTGAAAATGTTAGACAAAACTGAAAAACCAGCAATTACAATGAAGCATAAAAGCTCAGAATAAAATTAAAAAAAAAATCCCCGACACCATCAGGCATCGGGGATTGTACAAAATATGTGTAGTTATTAATTATATACTTTCACCATAAATACATAATCTTCAATTTTTTCAATCTGTTTAGTTCTGGTCAAACCTTGTAAAGGGCTCTTCTTAACGTGAGTCACTTTTTTACCTAAAGAATCCTGTGGAATGGCGCCTAAGGCTTCAAGGATATATTGAGATTTTACAGCAAACGCTGCACCTTCAACCTGGTATTCCCTCGCACTAATAACGCCGATAACATTACCTTCATTATCCAACAGCGGACCACCACTATTTCCAGGATTAACCGGGATCGATACCTGGTAAGCTGTAGTATCACCTGCATGACCAGTTTTTGAACTCACATAGCCTTCACCTAATACAGCGTCATCTTTAGGGAAACCCAAAGTATACACATTCTCTCCCATGCCAATGTTATTGCTTTTCAACTTGTAGGGTAGGGTTGATAAAGTAGAGAAGTTCTGGTCAACAATTTTCAAGATGGCCAGGTCGTATTGCGGATCCTGATAAACCACTTTCGCTTTAAAAGCTTCACCTTTACTATTCTGTACATATACAGAATCAGCACCACTTATAACATGCAGGTTTGTACAAATATACCCGTTGGTGGTTAGGGCAAAACCAGTGCCGCCAACTTTAGCCGGTGTAGTCGGAACAGTTGTTACGGTACTATTATTCAGGTTCTTGATCAGTTTATTCTGTGAATTTTTGATTTTAACCAATTCACGGCTCATCACTTCATAACTGCCGTTTTGTTTGGTGTTATATTGTATAGAATAAATGGACACCATGGCAAGCAAAGCAAATGAAGCGGCTACCGCAATTGCCGATTTATGATTTTTCCATAATTGCACAATCATCGAAGGTTTAGGTTTCAATGCTTCTTTTAAAGCCGGTATATCCATGGTTTCATGGATAGCATTCATTTGGTTCTTCAAGGAATTGATGGCTCCGTAGTCTTTTAAGGAAGCCAGGAAAACCTGATGCGAAACTACCTTATGATCAACCGAAGGATCATTGGCACGCAATTCCTCAAAAGCTTTGGCTTCTTCCTCAGAGAGCTTTCCCGAAAGGTAATCATCTATAATCGCTTCTAACGCTAGTTCGTTTCTCATTTCGTAGTTATGTTTGAAAAAACAATTTCTTTAACCGTTGCAAACATTTATATTTCTGCGTTTTCGCATTATCCGTATTGGTGTAACCGAATTTCTCCGATATCTCCTGCATGGATAAATTATTAATATAAAAGTCCTGAATAATCGTTTTGCAAGGTTCTCCAAGATGAACAAGGGCCGACTGCATTTTCTCAAATTGCCTGTCCTTTTCCTCGTGTAATTCCATATCAGTCTCCACCGCTTCAATATCCTCAAAATCCGCCACGTTTACAGCTTTTTTGCTCTCCTTAGATAGCTTTTTTAGCCATATTCGCCTGCAAACCGAATAGATATAAGTCTTAAGTTTACTGCTTAATTCGAATTCACCGCTCTTAATCTTGTTATATAAAACAATAATTGCTTCCTGGTAAACATCTTTAGCATCATCCTCATCACCGTTGTTTTTCAAAATAAACTGCAGAATCATCGGGAAATACCCTACATACAGTCTATTAAGCGTGTCCTCTGAGTTATTTAGAATTCCTAAAACTACTTCTCTATCTGTTGGAACTGAATTGCTTAACGTCTTACTCACCAATTAATACTTTTATATGTGAATGGTAACCCAATTATAAATAAAAAATTTACTTTTGCCCCAATTATACCGGTATATAGCTTTAAAAAGGGGTTTTCTAAAGGTACAAAGAATTTATTTTTATTTTTTTTACAAACCTAGGGTTACCTTTTACAATTACCAGTATTAACTTGTAAAATTAATTAATTATTTAAACGGAAATTAGAATGAAAAACTTATTTAAATTTGGCTTTTTAGCTTTAGCAGTATCTTTATCAGTAGCAGCATGTAACTCAGAGTCAACTGATTCAGGTGCAGATACACTTCTTACTGATTCTTCAACTATCATCACTGATACTACTGTTGTTGATACTACTATCAATGATTCAACTATCGCTGATACTACAGTTCAAGTTGAAACTACTACTACTGAAACTGCTCACTAGTCAAAATTAACTTTTCAAAAAAGGCTTTGGTTTAACCAGGGCCTTTTTTATGCCCTTTACTTGCCAATAAGCGCCCCATGCTTTCCCCATTTCCCCTAATAAATGTTACCTTTACGGTGTAAAAAACATTATCATTACATGAACTTATCTCCACTTCAAGCTATATCTCCGGTTGATGGACGTTATAGAAGTACAACGCAGGACCTAGCCCAATATTTTTCTGAATACGGCTTAATCAAATACAGAGTCTTTGTTGAAATCGAATACTTCATCGCCCTTTGCGAAATTAATTTACCGGGCCTAACCAATTTCGATAAAGCCAACTACAACAAGCTTCGCGAGGTATATGTAAATTTTGGAGAAAAAGACGCTCAGGAAATTAAAGATACAGAAAAAGTAACCAACCATGATGTTAAAGCTGTAGAATACTTTATCAAAAAGAAGTTTGATGATTTAGGTTTTCAGGACTTTAAAGAGTTTATTCATTTTGGGTTGACCTCTCAAGACATCAATAACACCGCTATCCCATATACCTTTAAGCTTGCGTTAAACGAGGTTTATTACCCTAAAATCTCTGCCTTAATCGAGAAATTGAAGGATTTAGCAACAGAATGGAAAGATGTTCCTTTATTGGCGCATACCCACGGGCAACCAGCCTCTCCTACCAAACTAGGCAAGGAATTTCTTGTTTTTGCCGAAAGAGTTGAAATACAGTTAAACAACCTTAAAGCAATACCGAACAACGCTAAATTTGGTGGTGCTACCGGTAACTTTAATGCACACCATATTGCTTACCCTGCTACAAACTGGGTTGATTTCTCCAACAACTTTGTAAATAATATTTTAGGCTTAAACCGCGCACAACATACTACCCAAATTGAGCATTACGACCAGTTTGCTGCACAATGCGATGCCTTGAAAAGAATCAATAACATCATTATTGACCTTGACAGAGACATTTGGGCCTATATCTCTAAAAATTATTTTAAACAAAAAATTAAAGAAGGTGAAGTAGGCTCATCAGCCATGCCACATAAGGTTAACCCGATCGATTTCGAAAACGCTGAAGGAAATGCTGGTTTGGCCAATGCATTATTTGAATTCTTTGCATCAAAACTTCCTATCTCCCGTTTACAAAGGGACCTCACCGACTCCACCGTTTTGAGGAATGTGGGTGTACCAATGGCACATACCGTAATTTCGATTTCTTCAACACTTAAAGGTTTGAACAAAATCCTGTTAAATGAAGAAGTTATTACAGCCGACCTAGAAAACAACTGGGCAGTAGTTGCAGAAGCCATTCAAACCATATTACGCCGTGAAGCATACCCTAATCCTTATGAGGCCTTAAAAGACCTTACACGCACCAACCAGAAGATTACAGCCGACACCATGGCCGTGTTTATTGATGGCTTGCAGATTAGCACGGCGTTGAAGGAAGAATTGAAGAAAATCACCCCCTATAACTATACAGGGGTGTTTTAAGATATAATGACCTTAAACAGACAAGTGGATATCACTTGGCAAGAGTAGATTATTTATTTTTGTTAAAAAAAAGACAATGACGATCAACGTATATACAGAACAAACTCCAAATCCTGCTACAATGAAATTCATGGTCAATAAGCTATTGATCAATGGAAGCGAGGATTTTGCAACAAAGGAAGCTGCTGAACATTCTCCATTTGCTAAGGAATTGTTTAAGTTCAATTTCGTTAATGGTGTATTTTTCGCCAGTAACTTCGTCACCATTACCAAGACAGAAGATGTGGAATGGCCCGATGTTGAACCCATTTTAAAGGAGTTCGTTAAAGGCGCGGTCGAATCAGAATATAAAATCAAGGAAGAATCCAATGAGGCAGTAAGCTTTGAAGGAACTGACCTTGAAATAAAAATACAACAGATTTTAAATGATTACGTACGCCCTGCTGTAGAGCAGGATGGTGGCGCCATCAGCTTTAAATCATACAATGAAGGTGTGGTTACCGTAGAACTAAGAGGTTCTTGTAGCGGCTGCCCATCATCTACCATTACCTTAAAATCGGGTATCCAGAATCTTTTACAAAGAATGGTACCAGAAGTTAAAGAAGTGGTTTCAGAAGCCTTATAAAAGCTACACGATAATCAACAAGCCCATCTTTATGAGAAATAGATGGGCTTGTTTGTTCCCTTGCTAATTAAAGTTTCTTTCTATAATTTCCAGAATTTCATGGTCAATTAATCCATTGGTGGCCAGAATTTCTCTTGTCTCTGTAAACTCTGCTCCACCTTTAAAATTCATTACCCGGCCACCTGCCTGCTGCACAAGGTATGCACCTGCGGCAACGTCCCAAGAATTTAAGTTGTATTCAAAAAAAGCTTCAAACCGACCACACGCTACATAGGCCAAATCTACGGCTGCTGAACCAATTCTACGGATACCATGACACTTGCGCATCACTTCCGCAAAGAGCTTCAGGTATTGCTCCTGTTTCCCAAAATCGTAGTATGGGAACCCAGTCGCCAATAAACTACCCTCCATTTTACTGCAAGGCGACACCGAGATCACTTTATTATTGAGGTACGCATTTCCACCTTTATAGGTGTAAAACATTTCACCACGGTTTATTTCATAGACCACTGCTAATACCGGCTGGTCGTGTTCATATAAAGCGATGCTTATAGAATAAGTAGGCACACCATGTATAAAGTTGGTGGTGCCATCTAAAGGATCAATGATCCAGTTATATACCTCGCCCCTGCTGTTAATCGTTTTTTCCTCGGTGGTAAAACCAGCCTCAGGAATTAATACCGACAGGTTTTCGACCAAGTGCTTTTCGGCGGTTTTATCGACATAAGATACCAGGTCATTCAATCCTTTGAATTCAATTTTTCCGGCATCGAAATTCATCGATTCTTTTCTAATAAAATTACCGGTTAATCGCGTAATAGCGATCACCTTAGTACACAAAAATTCGTAATTCAAAGGCTTATATTTTAATAGGATGCAAGTTTCTCTCTGTTTTTATACGTGTACAAAACAAACGCCAAACCAGTAATAAATAAAACAGAAGAAATTAGTTCAGCCTGCGTAAATTGTATACCTGCTACATTGTATTTCGTGTTTACGCGAATCATTTCGATAAAGAAACGCTCTGTACCATTAAACATCAGGTAGATACCAAACATCATTCCTGGAACTTTGATATATGTCCTTAAGCGCCATAGAATAAGGAAAAGGATAAAACAAACAATCACTTCGTAAACCGGCGTAGGATATACCGGCAAGGGTAATTCATTACAGAAACGGCCAACACAACCTGGAATTGGCACCCCTTCATTGGCCACGTTATGTGGATAGGTAGAAGCCCAAAGCCAGTCAGGAAGCCAGCTTACCGGCTTAGGGTTGGTGTTTACAATACCCCAATCACCATCACCAGATAGTTGGCAGCCAATTCTGCCTACGCAGTAGGCCAACATCATACCCGGGCTACCCACATCTAACATGTGTAGCGGTTTGATACCGTTTTTGCGGGCAATAATAATAACCGCAGCTCCACCGCAAATAAGTCCGCCGTAAAAAGTTAAACCACTAAATGATAATAAACCACCAATGGGATCCTGTACAAAAGTATCCCAGTGTTCTAAGTTGTCAAATACTTTCGCACCCAGGAAACCCCAAACCGCAGCCCAGACAATCAAATGCCCCATCAGCTGGTAAGGATGTTCCGTAACCACTACCTTTTTTGGCTGTGGAAGCTGGTGTTTACCTTTTTCTTTATAATCCCAATATATAAATAAACCAGCGAAGAATAAGCCTCCAAGCAGGTTTCCTTTTAAAGAAAGCAGTACTGTTTGGGCATCATTAACAAATAACTGATAGTTGATTAAGGCGTAAACAAGTTTATAACCAATTAAAAATCCAAAAATACCATTGGATATCATTTCTGACATTGTTGCCGGCTTACCGATTTCGATGGTCTTTTTTATGGGATGCAGTAAACCCTGCGCTTCTTTACGTTTCAGTTCTTCCGTAAATGCCCAGTAACCAGCCACAAAGGCCAGTGCTACAAACACACCGAAAGTATTAAAAGGAAGTGGAATCTGAACACCAAAAAGATATTCGATAAAATGCGATACAGTAGGAAACATACGTTAAAATAAGTTTATTGCGAATATAGTATTAATGCGCTAAAACTTGTTCGCATTCGGTAACTTCTACCTCCCCATCGGCTGTAATAGCAACCAGGTTAACGGCTTTAATTTCATTTACCATTACCGGATCGTATTTAGCCCTTACTTTAACATAGTTTTTGGTAAAGCCGTGCATGAAACCACTTTTCTGATCATCTTCAAAAAGCACCTCTCCTACGGTTCCCAATTGAGATTCGTAGAAAGCACGTCTTTTTTTGTCAGACAAGATGTGAAGCATTTTGTTGCGGTCTGCACGGGTACTTCCTGCTACACGTCCATCCATTTCAGCGGCTGCAGTTTGCTCGCGTTCAGAATAGGTAAAAACATGCAGGTAAGAAATGTCTAGTCCATTAAGGAACTGGTAGGTATCTAGGAAATCCTCATGTGTTTCACCAGGGAAACCTACAATCACATCGACACCGATACAACAGTTGGGAATTAATGCTTTGATGGTGGCCACACGCTCGGTATACAGTTCACGTTGGTAACGCCTGCGCATTAGCCCTAATATTTTATTGGAACCCGACTGTAATGGAATATGGAAGTGAGGAACAAATCTTTTTGAGTTTGCTACGAAACTGATAATTTCATTGCTTAACAAATTAGGCTCTATGGAAGAGATTCTGATTCTTTCTATGCCTTCTACTTCGTCAAGTGCCTTAACCAAGTCAAAGAATTTATCTTCACGCTGGCCATTGCGGATACCAAAATCGCCAAGGTTTACCCCTGTTAACACGATTTCTTTTACCCCACTGGCAGCAATCTGCTGTGCGCGATTAACCACGTTTTCTATGGTATCGCTCCTGCTTCCACCACGGGCAAGCGGAATGGTACAATACGTACACGGGTAATCGCAACCATCCTGAACCTTCAGAAAAGTACGTGTACGATCGCCTATAGAATAAGCGGCAATAAAGTTATGGTTTACTTTTTCGATGTTTTGCTGGTGAACAACTGCTTTAGGATTTTTAGTCAGGTCTGTAATATATTCTACAATCCTGAACTTCTCGGCAGCACCAAGCACCATATCCACACCTTCGATTTCGGCAATCTCCGTTGGTTTCAATTGTGCATAACAGCCTACAATGGTTACATATGCATTTGGTGAATATTTTAACGCTTCCTTAACCACCTTCCGGCACTTTTTGTCGGCATGTTCTGTTACTGAACAGGTATTGATTACATAAACGTCGGCACCGGCTGTAAAATCAACCACCCCATAACCTGCATCGGTAAATAAACGACCGATGGTTGAAGTTTCAGAGAAGTTTAACTTACAACCTAATGTATAAAATGCAACTGTTTTCATTAGTAGTATATTGTTTATTCAGGAACATGGAACAATAATTTCATGTCCAATTCGGCAAAGATACAGATTTGTAGGTGTTATCACCTGTCATGCAACCTGGCCTTTGTAATTTTTAGATAATTTTACTCGTTCCACCGGTAGCTCTCCTGCGTTAAACCCGCCAGGTCTACCACACGGCTCACTACCGTTTGTGCCACTTCTTCAATGGTTTTTGGTAGGTTATAAAACGAAGGATTAGCCGGACATATAATACCTCCAGCTTCTGTAACGGCTTTCATATTGTTGAGATGGATTAAACTGAAAGGGGTGTCGCGTGCGACAGCAATTAATTTACGGCGTTCTTTTAACACTACATCCGCTGCGCGGGAAATTAAGTCGTTAGAAATTCCGTGTGCAATTCTGCCGAGGGTACCCATGGAGCAGGGAATGATGATCATGGTATCGTATTTGGCCGAACCCGAGGCAAAGGGTGCATTGAAGTCCATTTTTTGATAGAAATCAAAGTTGTAGTTATTGTAGTCTTCATGGCCAAGCTCAAACCGCCATACTTCTTTGGCATTATCCGACATGACTACCCCTACCTTTTCAATCTGGTCAGACAGTAACTGTAAATTATCTAACAAGAGTTTGGCGTAGATGGAGCCGCTGGCACCGGTAATGGCTACAATGATTTTCTTTTTACCCATAGATGGGTTAAAGATACAACCTTTAGGCAAAAAAAAGAGCCGGATACGAATATCCGGCCCTACATCTACCTATGAAAAACATACCCCCTAAAGGGCACCATCAAATGTAATTAACTTTTCTTAATAATAAAAGTTTAAACATTCATTCTCAGGCGGGAATCTGGAAGGAAAATTTCAAAAAGTCAAAATTAATCCCCCTGAGCGTGAATTAATTACTAATTAATGGTTTAAAAACTTTAAATAAATTTGAATAATCGCTGAAACTTTGTACTTTTGTCTCACTGAAATAAATGGTGGTTTTAGCTCAGTTGGTTAGAGCATCGGTTTGTGGTACCGAGGGTCGTGGGTTCGAGCCCCATATTCCACCCCATCAGTAAAGCGGCTTCTTCGAAGCCGCTTTTTTTGTTTCCAGCCCCTCCAGGGACACACCGGGGGCACAAACAAAAACCTAACATTAACGTTCGCGATTACTAAACACCTGCGGCAACCATACTGCAAACGTGGAATTTTGTGTACCGTTTCCAGCCGAGGCATAGTCGATCAGATCAATCTCAATCGGCTCAGCAGCAACTTCCTTGTAAGACTCCGGCACAAAACTACCTTTATAATGCATCCACAGGTTTTCGCCATTAGTATTCGACACCGGGCGTAAGTCGAAGTAACCTGCTTTATCCACTACAGGGCGGTTAGCCGTTATTAAATCCGGGCCGCCAAAGCGGGTGTCGCGCGACAATACCATTGGCCCGCGGAATATAGACGCAAAACTGCCATTAGCATCATGCCGCTCAACCCGTCCGCGCATATCCAGTTTCACCCGAACCATATCTTTAGAATTCCAGCTTCTTTTAATCTTCAGCGATGTTCCTGCCTTCACATCCCTAATCAGTTCATCGTTCACATACACTTCATTGATTTCACTCCATGCCGGTATGCGCAACTGCAGTGTCATCTCTTCTGCTTTAGGAAGATTTAAACTAAGTTTTATCAATCCGGAAACCGGATAGTCTGTCTGTTGATTAAGTACTACTTTTTTCCCTTTTGGTGTGGTTAAGGAGTACTGGCCTTCTACATAAAAGTTTACCGCGAGCCCATCACCGGTACCCATAACCGTTGTTAGCGGCAGTGTAAACTGACCACGGGGCCCACTGGCATCGCAACAATTCAGGTTCATCCCACATTGCCCACTTCCGGGCAATCTACGCCCATTCAGGGGGGTATATTTCGCCCATTCTGAAGCGTCATGATTTAATGCCCCAAGTAGTGCATTATAGTAGGACTTCTCAATTTCATCTGCATATTTAACCTCTCCAGTTAAACGTAGAAGCTGCTGATTCAGCTTGATCCAGGTAGCTGTTACACAAGTTTCCTGGAAATGCGCAACAGGCAATGTTTGTCTTTTGTGCCCGCTGAACCACATTTCCTCCGATGCACCGGAGCCGGCAACATTAATCTCTGTCGCTCTGATATTTTGCCAGGTCTTCTCTACAGCCGCTTTGTACATAGGGTCGCCTGTAATTCGGTACAACTCCAGCAAACCTTCGTAACAGGACATCATTTCATAAGCTTTCTGCCCCTG
This sequence comes from Pedobacter sp., assembly GCF_045627485.1. Taxonomy (GTDB): domain Bacteria; phylum Bacteroidota; class Bacteroidia; order Sphingobacteriales; family Sphingobacteriaceae; genus Pedobacter. The sequence goes on from NZ_JAZQNU010000150.1 coordinate 66,141, forward strand.
CTCCAGGCTGTACCATGATGCTGGCCTCGCAAAACGGCTACTCACATCCTGATCTGCCTTGCTAATTAAATTGGGGCCTTCCGGCGTTTCCCACTGGCGTACTATCTCCTTTGCAAAATTCAAATACTTCTCCTTTACTGTTAAACGATATAACTTCACCATAGGCTCCAATACCGAAGAGGCGGCCATCCCACGGTAGTTCCCTTTATTTACAATCACACCATCCCGATCTGCAAGCTCTTTCATCAAGTGATCTGCAACCTTAACGGCCGCGGCAAGGCTGGCTTGATCACTTGTCAATTCATGGTAGTCCAACAAACCCAACATAGAATATTTCCTGCCCCAGATGTCCCATTGTTCCAGGCGGTGCTCAGGACTATAATTCCCGATATAACCATCCTGTGTTTGCGTCGCAATCAGTCCTGCAACAGCTTCCTTCAAAGTATTCATCATTGCCGGTTCAGGGCGGTATTTATAGGCCAGTACGGCTGAGGTCACATATTTACCCCAAAACTCACTTTGCCACATACGCGACTCCTTACGGCTACGGAAGGGTGCAACTAAATGTTCAATGTCCTGAACAAGAATCCTGTTTTCGTAAGACTGATCCAGCTTTTCACCAATATGCCCTTTAACTACGCTATAGTTTGATGCGAAAAACTTGTCCCGGATGCTGGGTTTAACTTTCTGAGCGTGAATCGCTGTACTTGCGCCAATAAGCAGCAACATTGTATAAAATACCTTCATTTGTTTGTGTTTAAAAATTAATATTTATCCATTATGCTAACAAACCTGAACAACTGGCAAATCCAGTATTGCGCCAAGCTTTTTGATTTTATGCGCTAAGTGTCCGACACCGATTGCGCAGTGATGCGCCGGACCATGGCTGTTCCAGGCCTGTACAAAATTTCTTATGCCGCCCTCAAACCGATATCGACTATTAGTATTCCCAATCTCCAGTATAGGACCAGCAACTGAATGTCCTTCCGCAACCAAAAGCAAGAGCCCCGCACCTTGCTCTACTACAGAGAGCAAGGTCACCGGACCATTCCTAACCATCATTTCAATAGAGAGCCCGGAGCCAACCTTGCCATGGTAGACCCGCAAAGACCTCACATTGATCTTCCCTTCTGCTATTCTGATATGGCCAGGGCCATCATGTCCCAATAGCACCACATCATCCTTGTAATCCATGGCATAAAACTCAGAAAATGACCCGCCCGCGCCAAAGGCATCCATGATCTTCATGGCCTGTACATTTTTAATTTCATATTCACCAGCCACAGGAATACCCCTTGATGTAAGTAAGGAATTTCCTAAGATGATCGAACTAATTGCTTCTTCATTTGCGGCATTACCAGTACCCTTGTAATAGTAAGCAATGGAACCAAGTTTATACTTTGCCACCATTAGATCCAGTGCAATAGAAGTGCGCGCAGCATTTGCCAGGTCTTCCACCAGGCAATCTTCCTGTATGTCAAACAGAGCATCAAACACCTTAAGCCGTGCTTCGAGTTCATCCAAACTTACCGCATCCCGTAAAGCGGCAAGCTCTTCAACTTCCAGCATTTCCATATGCCCACCAAATGTGGCCAACTGCTTGGTGCAATCTGTATAAATATCCAGCATGCCACCGTAATAATGACCCATACAGCCCATGCGATTATGCTCCAGCACATGGGCAACTTTTGCCGACTGTATCCAGGCTTCAATCTCCTCCCAACATAAATCCTCTGGATCCAGAAGTCCGGTTACCTGTTGAAACTTAAGGTTAGCTCGTTGAAATACATTCGCCAGTTCCGGCACGCTGCAGGAAGAACAGTAAGCCAGCCATGTTCCGGTTTGCTTCACCCTATCCTGCATGTCATTGAAAAACCTGTAATTAATCGCTGGCTCTGGTGACAGGTTAAGTACAATCACCGGCACATTAGCCTTCCGGATTACCGGAAGTACTGTTGCCGATAATGCGTACGTGGATACATAAAGAAAAATGATGTCCACATCAGCAGTCTTGAAGGCAGTACGGGCATCAAAGGCCTTATCTATAGTATCGATCAAACCTAAATTCAAGACTTCTGGATGAATGCTGCGAAGTTGTGTTTCCACCCGGCCGAGATAACCTTCCAAAGTTTCTTTTAAACCTTCAAATTGTGCCCAATAGGCTTCAAGACCGATCCCGAACAAGCCAACTTTGAAATTTAGTGGCTGAAACCGGAGCGGCTCCAATTGTAATGCTATATCATTTCCATTAAACATATTAGTTCAGTACTGTGATTTGAAAATCATCAAATAGCCCATATTCATAAAGATCGTATTCAGATCCCGATGGGAAGCTTTTCACCCCGCGCCATAGCCATGGACTTACCAGTCCGGGCTTTGGACGATTGTGATGCGGTCCTAAGGTATTCTTAAGGCTTCCGATGACCTGTACTTCCACAAGATTATTACCTGGTTTAAGCCCTGTAAGCGTAAAGGAATATGGCGCATAACTTAAATCAGCAGCTTTTTTACCGTTTACAAATAAGATTGCCGCAGTACCTTTCCAATCATTCAAACTTATTTTATAACTTTTTCCACTTTCCGCTTTCAGTGTTTTGCTATAGCTGGTGAGTTTGCCATACATTGGTCGTCCTGTTGATTTCCAGCTACCGATTTTAGCTGCTGTTGCAGGAATGAGTTCAAATCCTTTTACTGCAGCTTTTAGATCGAAATTTCCTAGCACATAAACAGGTTCAACTTCAGAATGGACACGCATCCGGTTAGGCTTCAACCTCACCGTATTTTGCCCCGCTTTAATCAGTTTCCCGGCATCGAATCTTAATATTTCCTTATCCAGATACCAGGTTCCAACGTTTGCCTGTATGATTGTCCCATTAAGTTCAACCGTCCATAACCAAGGTCGTTCTATAGCAAGCTGAATAGTTTTAAGATCAACCTGCTCATTAACATTGAAGTGGTAATCGACGCTAAAGCCACCTGATGTAATTGTATCCCGTTGGATAATATTATCATTATACTGTACTGAAGTGTTCCAGGGATTACCGTCAGTAAACCCAAAATGTTTAAAAATGGTGTCCGAGGCGTGATACACCTGCATATCCTTCAATGTCGATGCGCCTAAATTCACATTCACAAAGTCCAGCGTGAGCACATTCGGCTCCATAAACTTAACAGTTGTGGAAGCACTAACAGGCTTACCTACTACTTCCTGTGAGAGTTTATAAACAGGATAGTTATCCATATTAGCATCTGACAGGAAAAACAACATGCTGCCAGCAGCAGGAAGTTCGAAACTCACCTGCGTTGAAGCACCTGAGGGAGTGGTTGGATAACGGTAGCGTTCGCCCGTCATCAGATCAAGCAAGGTGACCTGCTTTTGCATGACCTCAAAGCTGCCTTTTACGTGTTCCTCTAAACTGGAGTTTACCAGGAATAAGAGTTCACCATCGCTAAGCACCCTCCGCTGATGATAAAGCTTCCCCGTCGATAGGCTGGATTTATCAAATGAAAGACCCTTGTTTTCGAGCTTTTCCAGTAATGGTATATCACCTGCTGGCCCGTACTTACGGAAGTTTTTATTAACTACAGCAAGTGCTGCCTCCACAGCACTACCATCGATGTATTTGACTTGTTCCAACACGATCAGTTCGCCACCTTGTTGAACAAACTGCTTAAGTAAGTCAGCTGTAACTTGGTCCAGGTTCTCCATTCCAGGAGGAAGGACAACTTTGGAGTACTGCCTCCTACCTACCACAAACTTATTCTTAGCGACTTTCCCGTGATCTTTAATGATATTTTCTGAACCCAGATCATACTCCAGTTGCTGCTTTTCCAATCGTGTAACAAAGGATTGAAATTGCTGGCCAATCTCATTCCTCCGGGTATTTGGCTTTTCAAAAGCCGAATACATCCAGGTTGCCGTAGTAGGTTCCAGAATAAGGATGTCATTCACCTGGCTTCCGCTCGACAGTGCCAGCGATAACCTGGAGAAGTAGCGGTTTAGGGGTTCATAATGCGGCCACCAGGGACTATGATAGGAGAAAGACTGCGGGTAGTCGTACTTCCTGGCACCAACCATGGTCATATAAGATAGATGCTGATTTAACGAATTCACCCCAAGCACAAACTCCCAATCACCCAGTCGTTTCAAATCCTGAAATGAAAGCTCCCATCCTGCGCCCCCATACGTTTCACTTAACGTGCGTTTCTTGCCAAGTTGGTTGGCTACACTGGCAAGCTCTTTCACGGCCCGAACATTCCCGAATTGGGCATTTGCGCTTTCCTCATCAAACTGGTTGAAAAGCATGTCTATTCCCGGACGTTGATGCCAGGCATACATCGCCATATTGTCACCACCATGGTTCGGATTTGGCCATCCATGTTCCCAATAATGCCCTGTCCATTCCAGATTTTTGGCCTCGGTATATTCATACCATGGCTTAGACCAACGATCAATGAAAAGTTGTAGTAATACTTGGTAATAGTTATGCCTTACCTTTTTCCAGTCGCCCACTTCTTCAAACAGAGATGGCAACTGATTTTCAAGATCATAACCCCATCGCGCTTTAAACACCTCAAATAAGTCGGGTGTCCAGCGGATGTTACCCGCCCCTTGCACCTCTATGTTTGGCTCATCCGTGAAGATGCCTGGAACAGTTTTACCGAACTCATTGCCAAAAGCCTGTTCATAGCCCTTCATGGTGACCTCAATAAACTTCTCCGTAACGCCTTTCACCAGTAGATCTACATAGGAGTACCCGCCGTACCAGGGCGTACGTTGATAATTTTGTTTTTCAAAAATGTAATAGGTTCCCGGATCGTGCTTTGCATTAAGATCTACTTTCTGAAAACCAACGCCTGTAGACTTCAATGCTAAGAACACCTTATCAGACGGATCCATGTTCGATGTTTTACGGAGATGCAGCATCTGCCCCTGATTATAGGCACTTGGCATGGCCTCAGGCACATGCCCGCCAGCAAAGCCGCTGGGATAGGAGTTTTCATCATAGATCCATACTTCCAAGCCAAGAGCTTTCCCCCGTTGTACGGTATAGCGATAGAGATCATGCCAAGTTTTAGAAAGATAAGGTGTGATCAGCCCTGGACGTGGGTGGACGAACACTCCTCCAAAAGCATTCGCTTTAAATTCTAAAAGCATAGTGTCGATCTTGCCTTCTGTAACATCAGCGTTCCATACCCACAGTGGCGCAGATCCAAACTGTTTATCAGGCGTTTTAAATTGCTTCGTTAACGCAGGATAAGATTCAGGCGGTTTCATCCCTTGTTGTCCAACAGCGCTTAAACCAACTACAGTCAGCAACACCGCGATTGTCCACTGAAAAAGGCTTTTTATTTTCATGACTTCTGACTAAATGTTAACATATATGTGCCGGATTCTAGCTCCAGCAAAACCTTTTCGCCCTGCTTACCCACAGCCTTAACATGAGGGTCTGTACCGATAGCCTTGCCATTTTCGCGTATTCCCTCCAGATCAGCAGTTGGCAAAAGCACCTGTGTTGAGGTATTGGCAGGGATGGTCAAATTTAAGTGCACTTGATTACCTGCCGTTTTCCATTGAACCTTGAT
>NZ_JAZQNU010000151.1:0-8279 GCF_045627485.1 Pedobacter sp.
ATTTGCATTTTTGGACCCATTTAACCCACCAAACCTTTCTTACTCCAAGCACGTCAAGCTCTTGAAGAATATTGATTACTCTCCATTGATCCGCCGTGCGAATGAAGGTGGTATGTTCACCGTTGAAGATGTTATCACCCAAGCCATATTTCTTCTCTATTTCTTTGAGCAATACATGGCTGTTTTCTTCACTATTGTCGTACGTTTCCAGAAAAACAGGCGCCAGCGTAAGGTCCGGATTAACGTTTGCCGGTATAGGTTCAATGATGTTTACCAGGGCAACCTCCGCATCAAAGGTCTTCGCAATTTCATAGCCAATCCTGGCGGCTTTTTCAGAGCAGGTACTATTATCAACAGCAATCATTATTTTCTTAATGTTTATCATCTAGTTTCTGGTTTTATATAAAAATAACAATTTTACGATTACTTTTATTGGCTTAAGGTATTATTATGGAACATCATTACGCAATTTGCCGGGTAACGGTTGCACCATTAAGGGCTCAGCCTAGCGACCAGGCTGAAATTGTTTCACAACTGTTATTCGGGGATAACGTTCTGGTGCAGGAAACGAACGATCGGTGGTTGTATATCCGCACCGTTCACGATGAATACGAGGGCTGGGTAGACTTTAAACAGGTAACGCATATTCAACAGCCTGAAATCAGCCACTTCCTGGCGCCACCACAAATCAATAATACTTTGTTAAGCCCCGATGGGAGTCGCTACTACCTGGCTGCCAGTAGTAATCTTCCCCATTATGCAGATGGTTTTTGCAGGATCGGCGCTACCAGGTTTGAAGTGATGTTCAAACCCCTGGCGGCTTTTAGTAAGCGCACGGCGACAGACGTCGTGAATTTTGCGTTATTTTATGAGCACGCACCTTACCTGTGGGGTGGTAGAACATCCTTCGGTATCGATTGTTCGGGATTTGTACAGTCGGTGTATAAATTAGCCGGTATATCTTTAAAACGTGATGCTTCTCAGCAAGCAGAAATGGGCAGCACCGTAGATTTCCTTCCAGAAGCAGTTCCAGGAGATGTTGCCTTTTTTGATAACGAAGAAGGACGCATTATACACGTAGGTATTCTGTTAGAAAATGACCGTATTATTCATGCTTCCGGAAAAGTAAAGATAGACCCAATCGATGATCAGGGTATATATAGCAAGGAATTACAACGGTATACCCACAAACTCCGCATCATTAAAAGGTTTATCTAGCTGTCTAAGTGCTTTCCACCAGGCATTGTGGCTGGTGGGTAACCGGAAAGTTGCAGGAATTGGCAATAAAACACATTTTGTTGGCTTCCGCATGCAATGCAAGTGCTTTCTCCATGGCCGATTCGTCAGAAATGGTCACTTCCGGGTGCAGTACAACTTCAGTAAAACGACCACTGCCATCAGCAAGCTCCTGCATTCTGCCTATCGCTGTATCTTTGTATTCTAAAACGATGATACCATTTGTAGAGCACAGGTGAAGATACCAGAGCATATGGCAGGATGAAAGTGACGACACCAGCAGGTCTTCAGGATTGTGCTTCTCTTTGTCGCCAAGAAATGCTGAATCTGAAGAACCCAGAATATCAGGCTTATGATCAATTGAAATGATAAAACTCCTGTCATACGATCGGTAATCCATTGTTCCTGATCCTCTGTTTCCTGCCCAAACCAAATTGGTTTGGTACTCATGTAGCTTTGTCATATCCTAAATAGTTTAAAGCAATTTAAACAATCTGTTGGTCATTTCTAAATAATAACAAAGTAGTTTTTAGCAGAATCAGGAGAATTCCCAGATTTTAATTTGGCGGTCATCACCTGTGGATATCAGATATTTTCCGTCTTCACTCCAGATCATTTTGTTGATGGAATGGAAATGACCGTCAATTCCTTTATCGATGCTCAGGATCTTGTATAGTTTGAAATCACTGCTGCTCCACACTTTAATGCTTTTGTCCTGGCTACAGGTTGCAAAATAGGGAAGAATAGGATGGAAGGCGATGCTATAGATACTAAAAAGGTGTGCAGGAATGGTGTTACCTAGGTTATAGTCGGGCAGTCTCCATATTTTGAGTTGTGCATCCCGACTTCCTGTGATCATATATTCACCGTTAGGTGCGTACTGGATCGAGGTAATGGGCATGGTGTGGCTATGCAGTACATTTACCGGGGTAAAATCTTCTGCATTGTAAATCCTGATCAGCCCGTCTTTGGCACCCAGTGCTATTTCTTTTTCATCATTACTGATGGCAATTACGCGGATGGTATTCTGTAATACCGGAAAATGGTAAAGCAGGGAAAAGTCGGCAAGCGACCATACCGCTACTGTTCCATCTTCTCCGGTGCTTAACAATTCGTTTTTTGAAACAATGCTTTTTAAATCAAAAACCCCTTTTTGATGGAAGTTTAAACTGGTGATTAGCTTTTCCTCTTTCAGGTCGAACACCAGTATCGCACCACTGCGCTGCCCTACCAACAGCAGGTGCCCCACACGGTGCAGGGCATAAACAGAACTTTGTACCGGCAGCACCACTTTCACAAAAGCCATGTCGCTCAGCGACCATTCTACCACACCTTTATCATTGCCGGCGCTGTAAAATCGGTTGGGATCTTCGGCCTTTGCCAGGGCGTAAACTGGGTTTTGATGTCCGGTAAGGGTTGTTAATAATTTAAGCATTATTTGTTATGTCTGCCTTCCAGGTTTAAGGCAATGTCATTTAGTGTTTTACCTTTTTCTTTTAATAATACCAATAAATGGAAAATGAGGTCAGAGCTTTCGTTAACAAAGTCTATTTCTGTTTCATTTAAAGCAGCAATTACCGTTTCTACACCTTCTTCACCTACTTTCTGGGCAATTTTATTGATGCCCTTCAGGCGTAAGCTATTAACATAGGAAGCCTCTGAAGGATTTGCATAACGGTCTGCAATAATGTTTTCCAATTCAAAGATGAAATTCTGGTTGTAGTTAGTATTAAAGCAATTGCGGTTACCCGTATGGCAGGTGGCACCAACCGGGCTCACTTTAATTAGCAAAGTGTCGTTGTCGCAGTCTAAATGAGTTTCTTTCACATGCAGGAAATTTCCGCTGCTTTCACCTTTTGTCCATAACCGGTTCTTGGTGCGCGAGAAGAAGGTAACAATGCCTTCCTTTTGTGTTTTATCCCATGCTTCCGGGTTCATGTAACCCAGCATCAACACTTCTAAAGTCTGGAAATCCTGTATAATTACAGGCACCAGGCCATTACTTTTTTCAAAATCTATATTCATAACCTCACTGGTATGCTGTGTTTTTGTAGCTCGTCTTTCAAATCCGGAATGGCGATTTCACCATAATGGAACACCGAAGCTGCAAGGGCTGCATCAACCCCTGTTCTTTTAAATACGTCTATAAAGTCGGCCACAGATCCAGCACCGCCCGAAGCGATAACCGGTATGTTGATGCTGGCACAAACTTTAGCTAATAAATTGTTGTCGAAACCTTGTTTGGTGCCATCATGGTCCATCGAGGTTAACAGGATTTCCCCGGCACCATGGTCTTCAGCCTGTTTAATCCACGTTTCTGTTTCCAGGCTTGTTGCCAGGCGGCCACCATTCAAATGCACCAGGTTTTTATCGCCAACAAATTTGGTGTCAACGGCCAGTACAACAAACTGTACGCCGAAGGCTTTGGCGAGTTGTTCAATTAATGAAGGGTCTTTTACTGCGGCAGAGTTGATACTGATTTTATCAGCACCGGCATTTAGCAAAGCCTCTGCATCAGCAATGGAGGTAATCCCTCCACCAATGGTAAAGGGGATGTTCAGTTGTCTCGCTACCGATTTTACCATCTCCAGCATGGTTTTACGGCGTTCGTTGGTCGCAGTTATATCTAAAAACACCAGTTCATCGGCACCCTGTTGTGCATATTGCCAGGCCAATTCAACCGGATCTCCGGCATCTCTCAGGTCTACAAAATTTACTCCTTTTACTGTCCGGCCATCTTTAACGTCCAGACAAGGAATGATACGTTTACTTAACATGGGCCTATAAAGATGACATGGCCCGCAGGTTCCATTGTTTAATTTCTTCAATGGTGATCCTGTTTTCATAAATGGCTTTTCCTACCACAACAGAACGGATATCTAATTTAGAAAGTTCCTCAATATCCTTCATCGAGCTGATTCCGCCCGAAGCAATCAATTTGATAAATGGACTGTGGTTTAACAGTTTTTCATATAAGTCAACCGCTGCACCACCCAGTTTACCATCTTTGTTGATATCAGTGCATAGGAAACGGAAGAAACCAAGGGACAGGCATTTATCAATGTAGTCCATCAATTTAATCGGCGAGCTTTCCATCCAACCCGAATATTTGATTACCTCGTCTAATACATCAATAGCAATCACAATGCGGTTGGCGTAATCATATTTTTTGCCTACTTCCTTGCTCAGCTCCGACAGGAAATTAGGGTTAGTGATTGCTTGTGTACCTACAATCACACGATGTATGCCGGCGTCAAGCAAGTTGGTTACCTGTTCAATGGTGCGGATACCCCCTCCGTACTGCACGCGCATGTCTGTTTTACTGATAATCTCAAAAAGCTGTTTCTGGTTACTAAAATCGCCTTTAGCACCATTCAGGTCAATAATATGTATGAATTCAGTCCCGTTGGAGCGATAGGTTGCTATCATTTCGGCGATGGAAACATCATACTCAGTTTTTTGATTATAGTCACCTTCTCTAAGGCGAACCACTTTTCCATCTAAAATATCTATTGCAGGAATTATGTACATTTTATTGTTTTAAAGTTGAAAAATTAATTAATAAACGTTCACCGGCAGCACCGGATTTTTCTGGATGAAATTGTACACCGTAAAAATTGTCTTTTTGAATAGCAGCTGAGAAAGGTACACCATAGTTAACCGTTGCAACATCAAACTTAGAATTATATTCTATATAATAGGAGTGAACAAAGTAAAATTGTGTCTGATTATCAACACCTTGTAATAAAGGATTGTTTTTGAAGGTTACATTGTTCCAGCCCATATGTGGGATTTTAATGTTGTTTCTTTTATCAAACAACTTGGTTTTGAGCGGGAAGATACCCATCATTGCTGCATCTCCTTCTTCAGAGTGTTGTGTAAGCAATTGCATACCTACACATATTCCCAAAACTGGTTTTTTAAGCGCCTTAATAGGTTCCACCAATCCCGTCTGCACCAGCTTTTCCATGGCAGTACCCGCATGTCCCACACCAGGAATGATGATGTGGGTATAAAGATCAAGTTCTTCAGCAGTGTTCACCATACCAAAAGGAATGTTGAGCCGCTCCAGTGCAGCGGTTAGGGAGAAGATATTTCCTGCGCCATAATTTATAATTCCTATCATAATACCCCTTTTGTACTTGGCAACACCATTTTTTCCGCATCGCGTTTAATGGCCATTTTTATTGCTTTGGCAAATGCTTTAAATATAGCCTCAATTTTATGATGTTCATTAATTCCTTCTGCTTTTATGTTCAGGTTGCATTTTGCAGCGTCGCTGAACGACTTAAAGAAATGGTAAAACATCTCTGTAGGCATATCGCCAACTTTTTCACGTTTAAACTCTGCGTCCCAAACTATCCAGGCGCGACCACCAAAATCTATGGCTACCTGTGCCAGGCAATCGTCCATTGGTAAGCAGAAACCGTAACGTTCCAGTCCTAATTTGTTACCTATAGCCTTAGCAAAAGCCTCGCCAAGTGCAATGCCGGTATCTTCAATAGTATGATGTTCATCGATATTCAGGTCACCACGGGTAGTGATATTCAGGTCAATACTGCCGTGACGGGCAATCTGGTCAAGCATATGGTCAAAAAAGTTTAAACCCGTGTGGATAGAAGCCTGCCCGGTGCCATCAAGGTCAATATCAATGCTAATTTTAGTTTCATTGGTATTGCGCTCATGGTGTACCGTTCTGCTGCCTGCACGCAGGTAAGTATAGATGTCCATCCAGCTTTGGGTTTTCAAGCCAATGTGCTCCTTTAATTCTTCAGCAGACTGCAATTGCTCCAGCGCCCCTAAAGTTAGGTTGTTGGCCAGCCAGATGGCTTTGGCGCCCAGGTTTTTCGCCAATATGATGTCGTTAATGCGGTCACCAATTACAAAGGAGTTCGCTAAATCGTAATCGCCATTAAAATATTTCGTTAACAATCCGGTATTAGGTTTCCGGGTTAGCGCATTTTCATGTGGGAAGGTAATATCAATCACCACTTCAGAAAATTTGATGCCCTCATTGGCCAGCGTTTGCATAATAAAGTTGTGCACTGGCCAGAAGTTTTCTTCTGGGTGAGAACTGGTGCCCAGGCCGTCCTGGTTAGTCACCATGACTAACTCAAAATCTAGTTCACGGGCAATCTTCGATAAATAATATAAGCATTGCGGATAGAACTCCAGTTTCGCAAAGGAATCAATTTGTTCATCTGCAGGTTCTGTAATCAGGGTTCCGTCCCGGTCAATAAATAGTACTTTTTTCATTTTAGATACGAGTGTGGTTATAGCGTTTTCAGGAATTGTAATAAGGTGTTGTTTTCTGCGGGGGTCCCGATGGTAATTCTTAAGCAGCCCTCGCATAATTCCACTTTGGAGCGGTCGCGAATGATGATGCCCTGATCTACCAAAGCGTTGTACGTTTTGGCTGCATCTTCCACTTTCACCAGAATGAAATTGGCATCTGAAGGGTATACAGTTTTCACCATGGGTAGTTCCATCAGCGCCTTACTTAACGCGTCTCTTTCCTGTACGGTTTGCTTGATCCAATCGTTTACCTGGCCTACGTTTTTCAACGCTTCCAAAGCAAGGTCTTGGGTAGCCTGGTTAATGTTATAGGGTGGCTTCACCTTGTTCAAAATATCGATCACCGGACGGGGTGCAAAAGCCATTCCTAAACGGAGTCCGGCAAGGCCCCAGGCTTTAGAAAAGGTCTGCAAAATAACCAGGTTTGCATACTCCGTTAATTCACTGATAAAGGTCTTCTGTTTGGCGTAATTAATATAGGCTTCATCGATGACAACAAGGCCATGAAAATTCGCTAAAATCGTCTCGATATCGGTGCGGATAATGGAGTTTCCGGTAGGGTTATTTGGCGAGCAAATAAAGATCATTTTGGTGTGTTCATCGATCGCCTCAGCGATGCCTTCCAGGTCTAACTGGAAGTTTGGCAAAAGGTTCACTTTACGGATTTCCACATTGTTTATTTGAGCCGAAACCTGGTACATTCCATAAGTCGGCGGCAACACAATAACATTGTCTTTTCCGGGCTCACAAAAAGCACGGAACAAGAGGTCGATGGCCTCGTCACTTCCGTTGCCCAGGAAAGTATTTTCAATAGGTACTCCTTTAATTTTACTGATTGCATCTTTTACATCCAGTTGCAACGGATCCGGGTAACGGTTATAGTTATGTGCTAATGGCGAACCGTATCCATTCTCATTGGCGTCCAGGTACACGCTGGCCTGCCCTTTATATTCATCCCTTGCAGTAGAGTAGGGTTGAAGGTTTTTAATGTTTTCGCGTTGTAAGTTATTAATATCCATCTTGTGCTTGTAAACGAATGGTAATTGCATTTTTGTGTGCCTGCAGTCCCTCTGCTGCTGCCAGTACTTCTACGGTTTGGCCAATGTTATTTAGACCTTGTGGGCTAATATGTTGAAAGGTAATCTTCTTAACAAAAGAATCAATTGAGACACCAGAATAGCCTTTAGCAAAGCCACTTGTAGGTAAGGTATGGTTGGTTCCAGACGCATAATCACCCGCGCTCTCAGGGGTAAGGTTGCCCAGGAAAACGGAGCCTGCATTGCTGATCAATGGAATAAGTGCCTCATAGCCAGTAGTGGCAAGAATTAGGTGTTCCGGGGCATAGACATTGGAAAAAGCCATGCCAGCCTCCAGGTTATCCACCAATACCGCATAGGAGTTGTCAATGGCTGCAGCAGCGATGTCTGCTCTTGGTAAAACGGCCAGTTGTTTTTCAATTTCCACTAAAGTTTTATCTATTATATCACTTGAGGTAGAAACTAAAATGGCCTGACTATCAACACCATGTTCAGCCTGTGCAAGTAGATCTGCGGCTACGTATGACGGATTGGCAGTCTCATCAGCGAGTACTAAAACCTCATAAAATTACCATTTTACCCCAGGGCCAAAAAAATTTAACCCCCAGGACCGGGGGCATTTCAAGAATTTTCAGGGGATATAAATGATATTTCTGGATTTATTGCACAGTAAAACTACTAAAATAGTTGAGAAGGATAAGCGCGGCTACT
>NZ_JAZQNU010000152.1:0-31969 GCF_045627485.1 Pedobacter sp.
GTCACCCGTCACCATCACTGTTTTTAAACCCATTTTACGTAGACGCTCAAAACGTTCGCTTATGCCTGTTTTAATGATATCCTGAAGTTCAATTACACCCAGTGCCTGCTCGTTCATGGAAACGACTAAAGGCGTACCGCCATTTTCGGCAATTGTTTTCACATGTGCTTCAAGATCTGCAGGGAAAGGATTTCCTGCCTTGATCACCAGTTGACGGATGGAATCGAAAGCACCCTTCCTAATCCTTTGGCCATCTGGGGTGTCCAGCCCGCTGGATCTTGTTTCTGCAGTAAATCCGATAAATACGGCACCTTCCGGTACACCAGTAGCCTGGTAGTTACCGGAATTAACAAGCTCAATAATTGATTTGCCTTCCGGCGTTTCGTCTGTAAAAGAACTTAAGGTGCATGCCATTAAAAACTGATCATTGGTAACACCGCTGGCCGGATAGAAATGCGTTGCTTTACGGTTACCAATAGTGATTGTTCCGGTTTTATCAAGCAGCAGCACATCGATATCACCCGCGGTTTCCACAGCTTTGCCGGATTTTGTAATTACATTGGCACGTAACGCCCGGTCCATTCCGGCAATACCGATGGCCGATAACAAGCCACCGATGGTAGTCGGTATTAAACACACAAAAAGTGATATTAAACTAGCTACAGTGATGGGGGTATTGGCATAATCAGCGAAGGGTTTCAGGGTTACACATACAATGATGAACACCAGGGTAAAGCTGGCCAGCAGTATGGTCAGAGCGATCTCATTTGGTGTTTTCTGGCGTGATGCACCTTCTACCAGCGCAATCATTTTATCCAGGAAGCTTTCTCCTGGCTGGGTATTTACCCGAACCTTAATGCGGTCAGATAATACTTTTGTACCCCCGGTTACTGACGACTTGTCGCCGCCAGATTCCCGGATTACAGGGGCAGACTCACCGGTAATTGCAGATTCGTCGATGGTAGCAATACCTTCTATAATTTCTCCATCTGTAGGAATTGTATCACCGGCTTCACAAATAAAGACATCTCCTTTTTTGAGTAAGCTAGACGATTGGATGGCTATGTTTCCGTCGGTTTGAATGATTTTCGCTGGTGTTTCTTCGCGCGTTTTCCTTAAGGAGTCAGCCTGGGCTTTTCCTCTAGCCTCAGCAATAGCTTCCGCAAAATTTGCGAAGAGAACAGTGAGAAATAAGATGATAAAAATAAAGAGATTATATAATGGCGAGCCCTGTCCGCTATGTTCTATAGAATAGAAGGTAACGAAAGCCATTACCAGTGTTCCGATGGCTACCGTAAACATAACCGGGTTTTTGATCATAGACCGTGGGTCTAGTTTAATAAAAGACTGTTTCCATGCTGTCTTTACTAATGCTGGTTCAAACAATTTATTTGAAGATGGTTTCATCTGCGTTCTTAATTATTTTAATTGATGAAATGTTATTTATAAAGGGTAAAGTATTCTGCTAATGGGCCCAGGGTGAGTACAGGGAAATACGAAAGCGCATTTAAAACCACGATGACAGCGAAAGTCATTACACTGAAGGTAAGCGTATCTGTTTTTAGCGTTCCTGAAGTTTCAGGGATGTATTTTTTCGCAGCAAGTAGGCCTGCAATGGCAATAGGGCCAATGATGGGAAGGAATCGTCCTAACAACAGCACAAATCCTGTCGATATGTTCCAGAACACATTATTATCAGCCAATCCTTCGAAGCCTGAACCGTTGTTTGCATTTGAGGAAGTCATTTCATACAGCATCTCCGAAAAACCATGGGAACCAGGGTTGTTTAACCAGTTTTGTGGTTGTACTGCCCAAGCGGCATCACTATAATTGATGAATACATAACTTGCAAGTGCAGTACCGGCAAGAATTAAAAACGGACTGAGTAAACTAATGATCGCGGCAATCTTTATTTCCCTGGCTTCTACTTTATGTCCTAGAAACTCTGGTGTCCTTCCAACCATTAATCCAGCTATGAATACGGCAATGATTAAGTAGATAAAATAATTCATGATACCTACACCACAGCCGCCGTAAAATGCATTGATCATCATGGCGAGCATTTCCCATAGGCCGGTTAGCGGCATGTTGCTGTCGTGCATACTGTTTACCGAGCCAGTGGAAATAACGGTGGTTACCGTACTCCAATACGCTGATATGGCCGGACCAAAGCGCATTTCCTTACCCTCCATTGCTCCTGTACTTTGTGAAATCCCCATTTTCGCAAGGGCCGGGTTTCCGCCCAGTTCTGAACTTATCGTAGGTATGAGCAGTAGCAGCATGCCGATGGTCATAACGCCGAAAATCATCCAGGAAAGTTTCCTTCTTCTGATAAATATACCGAAGGCGATTACCATAGCAATCGGGATGATGACCTGTGCAATAAGTTCCACCATAGTGGTCAGGTAATTCGGGTTTTCCAGGGGGTGGGCAGAGTTTACACCAAACCAGCCACCTCCATTTGTGCCGAGGTGTTTAATGGCGATCATGGCGGCAGCAGGTCCTCTGGAAACACTTACGGTATCACCCTCTACAGAAATAAACTGGTCTTTACCTTCATAACTGCTTGGGGTGCCATTAAACGCAAGAATTAATGCAATGACAAGGGATAGGGGGAGTAATAAGCGGGTGATGGATTTTACAAAGAAATCCCAGAAATTACCTATCTGCGTGGTTGTTTTATCTCTGAAGGCCTTAAAAAACACGATGGCAGCAGCAATTCCGGTGGCAGCACTCACAAATTGTAAAAACATCACCACGAAATGCTGGGTTAAATAAGTCACTCCACTTTCTCCTGAATAATGCTGAAGGTCGCAGTTTACCACGAAACTTATGACGGTGTTAAATGACAGATCGGGTGTCATGCCGGGGTTCCCGTCAGGGTTAAGGGGCAGCTTATCCTGGTTCATTAAAACAAAAAAGCCATATATTAACCATACAAGGTTAATGGTGAGCAAGGCTTTCATGTGCTGTTTCCAGTTCATTTCTTCGTTTGCATTGATGCCTGCGAGTTTGAAAATTCCGGTTTCAAGGGGCTTTAAAAAGTCTGTCCAGACTTTTTCTCCGGCAAATACCTTTGCCAGGTATTTGCCGAGTGGAATAGCGATGATCAGTGTAAGCAGATAGGTCGCTATAATTCCAAGTAGTTCTGTGTTCATAAGGTTGGATTAAAAATTTTCTGGTTTAAGGAGCACGTAAATCATGTAGATGAATACGGCAATGGCGATAATAAATAAGGTGATCATCATGGTCTTGCTAAATTTTTTCGAACCAGTCAATGGATTTGTAAAACACCCAGCACAGCAGGAGCAGGGTAAGAAGTAAGAGGATTGTAAGCATAGCTATTTCGTTTTTTATGGGCAGTATCCAATTGAAAGGCCATAAAAACAAAATGTTTTGTAAGATGCTGTGCCAGTAATAGTTGGGTTGATTTATTTGTGTTTATAGCTTATTTGCCAAAAAAAAACCCTTCCAAAATGGAAGGGTTTTTTCAATACGGGAAGGATAACTTGATTAGGTGATGTTATATTCTTCAATCTTTCGGTACAGGGTTGTTAACCCGATGCCTAGCAAGCGTGCGGTCTCCGTTTTATTGCCTTTGGCGTAATTCAGTACTTTGTTAATGTGTTGTTTTTCCATTGCCTGCATATTCAGTGGATCGAGTCCTGGTGTTTCGTCGTGAAACTCATAAGGAAGCAGGTCGGCGGTAAGCAGGTTGCTGTCGGCCAGAATAACAACTCTTTCCATCACATTCTTCAATTCCCTGATGTTGCCCTTCCAGTTGTGGCCAACCAGCAATGTTGAAAATTTTTCATCTATGTTAAACGGAGGCTTGTTCACCTTTGAGGCGAACTCTTGCAGGTAATGCTTAGCGATGGGAATAATATCTTCCTTTCTATGAGCCAGGGGAGGTAGTTCAATGGTAAATACCGATAAACGGTAGTAGAGGTCGAGCCGGAAAGCATTATTTTCCGCTTCCTTTTTTAAATCCCTGTTGGTTGCTGCAATGATTCTTAAATTGGTTTTACTGGTTTGAGTGGCGCCAACCTTAATAAAAGTTTGGTTTTCCAATACCCGGAGTAATTTGGCCTGTAAATCTATACTCATCTCGCCAATTTCATCCAGAAACAGCGTCCCCCCATCAGCTTCCTCTAACAGTCCTTTTTTATCCTTCATGGCACCTGTAAAAGCGCCTGCCAGGTAGCCAAAAAGTTCACTTTCCAGTAATTCCGGATTAAAGCTGCTGCAATTTACAGCTACAAAGGGTTTCAGTTTTCTGGGGCTGCTGTAATGGATGGCCTGTGCAAATACCTCTTTACCTGTGCCTGTTTCACCTAATAGTAAAACGGTTGTATCTGTAGCAGCAACTTTTTGTGCCAGGTTAATAGCGTTAGCAATGGGTTTAGAATTGCCTAATATGGCGTCGAAGCTATGCTTGTCAATGATTTTTCTTTCCAGCTGATTGACCCTTAAATTCAACCTTGCCTTTTCCACCGCTTTATAGACCAGAGGAATAATCTTATCGTTGTCGTCGCCCTTAATGATGTAGTCAAATGCGCCGTTGCGCATGGCCATCACGCCATCGGCTATGGTTCCAAAGGCGGTCAGGTTAATTACTTCAGCCGCAGGCCTGATGCTTTTTATTGCTTTGACAAGGTCTACACCATTGTAATCCGGGAGTTTCACATCGCTTAATACCACCTGAACGTCATGAGCTTTAAGTAGGTTTAAACCCTCCTTACCAGTATAGGCCTGGAGCACGTTAAAACCTTCCAGTCCAATGATGCGGCCAAGAAGATCGCATATTTTTTTTTCATCATCTATGATGAGCACCGTATCAGGCATGGTCATATTGTTCTTGTTTTCGCGCCAAATATGGAGATAATTAATTGCCTTTTTAAGGCGATTTTTTAAAAATCTCCAACATCGTTTCTACATCCAAGGCAGTCATTTCCACCAGTTTTAATGATTTCATCCTTTTTAAGGTTTCAGTTTTGTAATGTAAAAAATGTGATGTTTTCAAATGGGCGTCATATGCATCTTATTCGCATAAATCTCCAGGCCCTTACCCTGGTTGGCTGCTCCTCTTCGTACATCGGGAAGATGGCAATTTATTTCTGCAATATGTATCATTAAATCACTTTTATCCTCAGCACTACGGTCTGATAGGGGCTTCGTTTTTGTGTTTTCCTGTGCCTGCAAGTACCCTGTAAGTGCTAAAGCGAGTATCCAGTATTAGAATATCTTTTTGTTTCTCATTCATCAATAATTTAAACTCAGCGGGCGAATAAGTGCTTTTTCTATGCATTAAACTTAAGAATTGCCTATCGTAAACCTCATCAGGCCTTGACTGTGCCTTGTAACAAGACCGGGGTTGCAACGCATATTGAACGGATCTTGTACGGTACTCGTACGGCAAGTGTCGTACGAGTACCGTACAAATGCCGTAGCAGATGCGTCGCTGGCTCGCACTTGAATGGGAGCAAACCTAAGTCAAAGTCAGGCCCATGGTAGGGCCACTTATAATTACAATAAAGGTTAAGAGAAGGAGGGGATTTAATTAACCGAATAAAGCGCTGAATACATCTTCAATTTTTCCAACGCCTACTACTTCAAGCTTATACTTTTCTAAATTTAAGCCTTTTAGGTTATATTTTGAGACAAAAATTCGTTCAAAGCCTAACTTATCCGCTTCAGCAATGCGCTGGTCAATACGATTAACGGCCCTGATCTCTCCAGACAGGCCAACTTCGGCTGCAAAACAGAATTTAGAAGGGATGGAGACGTCTTCATGCGAGGAGATGATGGCTACCATGATGGCGAGGTCAATTGCAGGGTCTTCCACCCGGATACCACCGGCAAGGTTTAAAAACACATCACGTGCACTCAGTTTAAAACCACAGCGTTTTTCGAGTACCGCAAGTAACATGTTCATTCTTTTGGTGTCAAAGCCCGTTGCCGAGCGCTGAGGCGTTCCGTAGGCTGCTGTGCTAACCAATGCCTGTGTTTCAATTAACATCGGCCTGGCGCCTTCTAACGTGGCCGAAATGGCAATGCCACTAAGTTCTTCTTCCCTTTGGGAGAGCAGGATCTCAGAAGGATTGGTTACTTCACGTAAGCCACTGCTGTTCATGGCATAAATGCCCAATTCGGCTGCGGCACCAAATCTATTTTTTATGGACCGTAAAATGCGGTAAATATGATGCCTGTCGCCTTCAAACTGCAATACCGTATCCACCATGTGTTCAAGTATTTTAGGTCCGGCAATAGCACCGTCTTTAGTGATGTGGCCAATCAGGAACACAGGGGTGTCCGTTTCCTTCGCAAAACGAAGTAGTTCCGCTGTGCATTCCCTCACCTGGCTAACACTGCCGGGTGTAGACTCAATATGAGCGGAATGGAGGGTCTGGATGGAATCAACAATAACGATTTCCGGTTCCAGTTCTTCGATTTGTTTAAAAATGTTCTGGGTAGAGGTTTCTGTTAAGATGTAGCAATCTGCAGTAGGGGTAGCAGTAATTCTTTCTGCCCGCATTTTTATCTGCTGCTCACTTTCTTCCCCTGAAATGTAAAGAATACGCTTACTGCCCATATTTAGGGCCAGCTGCAGCATGAGAGTGGATTTTCCAATACCAGGTTCACCACCGATTAGTGTAACAGAACCCAGCACTAAACCACCACCTAGCACGCGATCCAGTTCTTGGTCGCCGGTTAACATACGTTTTTCAGTAGAGGATTCAATGGTTGCAACTTTACTCGGTTTATTGACACGGGTAGAGCTACCTGCACTTTTCCAGGTTGGAACTTTAGCTGTGGTTTTTTCGATTACTTCTTCTACAAAAGTATTCCAGGAATTGCAGGAAGGGCATTTGCCGAGCCATTTGGCGGTTTCGAAGCCGCAACTCTGACAAAAATATGCTGATTTAGTTTTAGCCAAGGTATGTTGTTTAAAGAGGTACTAATTTACGCTAATTAGCGATTCTAACCAGCATGATTGCAAGAAATAAAGAAAACCTGCTGTAGTATGTATATAAAACTCAGGTAAATCGTTTTTTGAAAAAACGAAAAGTGTAGAAATGAATAAGCCTGACTTCAGATTGAAGTCAGGCTTACCATTAAGCTTTTTACGAGAGTTACAATTTAATTTCTTCGTCTTTAGCCGACAAGAAATGGAACTCTGTCAGGTTGTACGAAGGTACAGCCCTAATTTTAATGCGTTGGCCAAATTTGAAGAACCATTTCCATTGTAGGGAGAAAATACCCTTTTTAATGTAGGCTTCAATATAAGGATGCACGCACAGCGTAACGTTCTTTTCATTTTGTTCCTGTAAAATATACGTCAGGTTATTTTCAATGTCATCCATCAACACGATGCTGGCCTTGATTTCTCCTGTACCATCGCAGGTAGGGCATTTTTCACTGGTCACAATGTTCATTTCAGGTCTAACCCGCTGACGGGTAATCTGAACTAAACCAAATTTACTTGGCGGCAAGATCGTGTGTTTCGCACGGTCAAGTTGCATCAGTTCACGTAAATAGTCAAATAACATTTTACGGTTAACCGGTTTATGCATGTCGATAAAATCGACAACAACTATACCACCCATATCACGCAGCCTCAGCTGGCGTGCAATTTCTTTCGCGGCTTCTTTATTCACCTGAAGAGCATTCTCCTCCTGGTTTTCTTTGCTCGCCGTTCTGTTACCGCTGTTTACATCAATAACATGTAATGCTTCTGTATGTTCTACAACCAGGTAAGCACCACCAGGAAGGTTTACCGTTTTTCCGAAGCCGTTTTTGATCTGTTTATCCAAGCCAAAGTGCTCAAATATGGGTTCTTTCTGTTTGTAATGCTTCACTATTTTCTCCATTTCGGGAGAAATTTCATGAACATAAGAACGAATGACTTCATATAAACTTTGATCGTTTACATAGACATTAGTGAAATCTGTGCTTAGGATATCACGGATCAACGTTGAAGTACGATCCATTTCTCCCCAAACACGTTTAGACGGTTCTGCATCTGGTAACTTCTTCATGAAGCTTTCCCATTTAGCTACAGAATCCAAGAGATCTTTTTGTAGTTCTGCTACCCCTTTTCCTTCCGAAACGGTTCTAATAATAACCCCAAAATTTTTAGGTTTAATACTTTCAATAATCTTTTTTAAACGGTTACGTTCGGTATTACTTTTTATTTTTTTGGATATAGAAATAACGTTAGAAAACGGTACCAATACAATATAGCGACCCGCTATAGAAAGGTCAGAACTTAAGCGCGGACCCTTAGTAGAAATAGGCTCTTTGGCTATTTGAACAGGGATGACGGTATTTTTGGTAACTACTTCAGAAATTTTACCGGCCTTATTGATGTCAGGTTCCAGTTTAAAATTGTCTAATAAAGTTCCATTAACAGAGCCATTACGCTTAATTTTTGTAAGCTTTAATAAAGACTGCACTTGCGGTCCCAAATCAAAATAATGCAGGAACGCATCTTTTTCATAACCTACATCAACAAACGCAGCATTTAGGCCCGGCATAATTTTCTTTATGCGGCCCAAATAAATGTCGCCAACAGCATAGTTGTTGTTGATGTGTTCCTTATGAAGTTCTACAAGGTGTTTGTCTTCTATTAAAGCTATGGTTACTCCCGTAGGAGCTGAATCGATAATTAATTCTTTTACCAAAAGCTGTAAATTTTAAGGTATATCAAATACCCTATTAACACATGGACTGATATGAAAAACATGGTAAACAGGCAAAATATACGCCAATAAATCAACGTATATTTTACCTGTTTACATCTAAAAAGAAGAGACTACTTCTTCTTGTTTTTATGTCTGTTCTTTCTTAAGTGTTTTTTACGTTTGTGCGTAGCCATTTTATGTCTCTTTCTTTTTTTACCACTTGGCATAATGTTGTAAGTTTAATATTTTTATAAATCTGTTTATTAATTATTTACTGAGCTCTTCCACCTTTTTGTCGATAAATTTCGACAAGGTAGGATTTGCTGCAAGCTTTTTACTATTTAAATAAGCATCAACCGCTTCTTTATTTTTGCCCAGGTTTTCATAAGCTGTAGCCAGATAGAAATAAGCATCTGGTGTAGGCTTCTGTGCGATAATTCCCTTAAAGCGGGTAATGGCTTTATCAAACTGACCAGATTTGATTGCAAACGTGCCTAAGCTCATGTTTGCTTCTAAATTGGTTGGTTCTTTAGCTACCACTTCCATTAGCATGGTAATGCCTTTCATCGGCATACCCATTCCGTTTACGATTGTTATTCCTAATCCGGTTTTTGCAGCTGTACTGGTCGAATCGATGGCAAATGCATGAGTGTAGGCTGAATGTGCTTTTTGAAGTAAGGCCGGCTGCATTACGCTGTCGCGGGTTAAATCATAAGCTTTCATAAAACGTGCACCGGCATTTAACCAGTTTGTAAGACTTTCCTCCTTTTTGGCAACGATTTCCAAGTACAAAGCACTTGGAACTGGCTTCTCAACATCATCCCATTTCTGGGCAAGTTTTTTGGCGAGTGGTAATTTTTTGCCTTCGGAAGCACTTTGATAGTTATTCTCCAGGGTCTTAATTTCATTTGCCAAACTATTGTTGATCAGGTTTTTGCCAATTCTGGATACTTCTTCCAAATCGATCTCCTGTGTTGCAACTGGCGCCATTTGTTCGGTAGCAGGAGCACTAGCGGTGTCTTCTTTAGGTTTTTCCAGACCAGCAATATCACGTGTAAACAAAAAAGCAATAAGCAATACAACTGCTCCAATGATAACGATTTGTTTAGTACGGATATCTTTAATCATAATATTAGGCCTCTACGCTAAGTTTTTTAGTGTTATTTTTTACTTTATCTACAAATACTTTTGCAGGTTTAAAGCTTGGAACGAAATGTTCAGGGATAATTATCGCAGTGTTTTTAGAAATGTTTCTTGCAGTTTTTTGCGCTCTTTTTTTAACGACAAAACTACCAAAACCTCTTACATAAACATTTTCTCCACCGATCATGCTATTTTTGATCACTTTGAAAAATGCTTCAACAGTCTCCTGCACATCTACTTTTTCAATTCCTGTCTTTGTTGATATTTCTGAAATAATATCTGCCTTAGTCATATTCTCTATTATTAATTATTGTGTGTTTAAATATTATAAGTGTTTTGGGGTTGCAAAAGTATTGCTTTTTAATGAGATAGGAAAATAAAAGATCAATTATTTGCTTCAATAATCATCACTGAATTGCAACATCTGGTAAAAATGCGCGAATAGAACGTATTTTTGGAAAATGAACTTTCAGTATGAAATTGTTAACTGGTATCAATTGTATAAAAGAGATTTACCATGGCGACACACGCAGGATGCGTATGTAATCTGGCTCTCAGAAATCATTATGCAACAAACCAGGGTGGAACAAGGCTTGCCTTATTTTAACCGGTTTCTGGAGGCCTTTCCACGGCTGGAGGATTTTGCCTCGGCCACAGAAGCAGAGGTGCTGCGTTTGTGGCAGGGACTGGGGTATTATTCAAGAGGACGCAACATGCATCATACTGCACAACAGGTGCTTGTCCTGCACGGAGGCGTGTTCCCTGTCGAATACGACGCATTGATTAAGTTAAAGGGCATTGGTGATTATACGGCCTCGGCCATTTCTTCTTTTGCCGCAGGTGAAGCCCGTGCAGTACTCGACGGAAACGTTTTCAGGGTGTTGTCACGCTTTTTTGGAATTGCAACACCAATTAATAGCACAGAGGGGAAAAAGGAGTTTTCTGACCTGGCACAAGAGCTGATAAAAGGACAGAACCCGATGATTTATAATCAGGCCATCATGGAGTTCGGGGCGCTTCAATGCAAGCCCAAATCGCCTGATTGTGAGGTTTGTCCGCTACAAGTTCAATGTTATGCCAACCGGCATAACCTCCAACAAGCACTACCGGTTAAAATCAAAAAAATGCCTCCAAAAAAGCGATTTTTTAACTACCTGATTATGGAGCAGGATGGGGATATATTGGTTAAAAAAAGACAGGCCGGTGATATCTGGCAACACTTGTATGATTTTCCCTTAATTGAGACGGATGGGGAAGCGGGTTTTCCTGATGAAGCCCTGACTTCAGAAATTCGAAAACTATGCGGAGATCAGGTTGTTATAAAACCGTTGGTGGCTAAAAAGCACGTATTAACCCACCAAATTATATATGTTCAGTTTTTTGTTTTGGCTAATTATATCATTAACTTTAAACAAGACGCAGGGGTAAAATGGGTTGGCAAAATGGAGTTAGACAATTTGCCCCAACCTATAGTAATTACCAATTTTATTAATGCCTATATAACTAAATAATTCATGTCAGGTATCAACAAAGTAATTCTAGTAGGACATTTAGGTAAGGATCCTGAAGTTCGTCATTTAGACGGTGGTGTAACCGTAGCAAGCTTCCCATTAGCTACTTCCGAAACTTTTAATAAGGACGGTAAACGTGTTGAACAAACAGAGTGGCATAATATTGTGCTTTGGCGCGGATTAGCCGAAGTAGCTTCCAAATACCTTCAGAAAGGCAAGCTGGTGTATATAGAAGGGAAGCTCCGAACACGGTCTTTTGAAGACAGGGAAAAAGTTAAAAAATATGTAACAGAGGTGGTGGCTGAAAACTTTACTATTCTAGGTAGAAAAAGTGACTTTGAAACCAATTCGACACCAGTGGTGGCTACGCATAGTACGCCTAAACATGATGACGAATTTACCAACAGGGGTGATCTTAGCGGTGATCTTCCTTTTTTATTTGCCTAGATATGCCTAGTCTATTTTTGTGTAATATATGTTAAGCTTAACTTTATTAGTGCTATTAATTCCGGAACCAATCACTGAACGGTTAGGCGTAGTGATGCTAGGGTTAATACTGTATTGGGCAAGTGAGGGTGCTGTAGGGGCTAAAAACGTACCGTAATCCTTTGTTTTGCCATCAATAAGGTCCTGCATATGCGCTGTTACAATAAAACTGTATGATTTTGAAACACTGTTAAAGCCAGTGCCAAAGTTGCCGGTATAACGATTATCCTTGGTGTTTTGGTCGGCAATTAATGCGCGTTGTCCCGCAATATCCAACTGGTAAAGGGCAAGTCGTTGCGCCGGTAAAAACGGTGCAACATCGGTACCTGTACTTAAATCAACTACGAGTTCAGCTTTATTGATCACGATTTTGCTGCCTACATTTTTAACGAATGCCTGCAGGCCTGGAAAACTGATTTTATTTCTTAACCCGGCAAGGCCTTGTAAATAAGTTACGTCGTATTGTTTGTTGCTTGCATCGGCCAGCTGTGTAGCTATTGCTGTTCCTTCGTAATTATGTTTAATCGAAGCTGCTACCGGACCCGTTGATTGGCTAATCGTGAAATTGGAAGCTACTGTATCAATTGCAGTGGCTGTTGTTGCATTTTGTTTTCTGTAATAAATCTCCAGGCTGGAGTTTTTTCCGTCAAGGTTTATCTGCATAATGCCACCAACGCCTGTTGTCTGAGCCTTGTTAATGCTTACGTATAATCCTTTGAAATATTCGTTAAATACTGCGTTGTTTGCCAGGCTCGTTGAGCTTACGTTAGCAAGTTTCTCTTGTACGAACGCCCTGTCCAATTTAATACGGATGGAAGCCGGTACAGTTTTCAGTGTGTCTGGGGCACCTGTAAGAACGGCAGTGACTTTAACCGGCGTGTTTGGTTTTAACTTACCTGTAAAGTTTCCGGTTATCGTACTCTGGTAATCGTATTGTTTATTACTTAAAAAATCAGCTTCCTTGGTGATGTTTTTAGTTAACTGGTAGACATCAATGCTGTATACTGAGGTGGTAGTATCGCCATAAAACTGCGGAGCGTAAGGCAATACTAAAACTGCAGAATCAATGATGGGGTTGGTGCCAAAACTAAAACCATTATTAGGAACAGAAACACTTAGTGCCAGACTTGCTTCTGAAGTTCCAAAAATTGGATCTTTGATAAAACCTAAAGGAAGGGATGGGGAATTTGCTGACGCACCATAAGTTGATGCAGGATCATCAACCATCGTTTTAGTGTGAATGGTTAATGTATCAACAAGTGCACCCTGGATCGCATCATTAGGATCAAGATCTAAGCCTAACGTATTAGTCTTATTACACGATGCAAAAATAAAAAGACTTATTAACAAGGTCAATAAGTCTATTTTTGAGAATTTCATATTTAAATTAATAATACCGTTTGTTATGCTATTGAAATCATTTCATCGCTCGATATTTCTTCATAAAGATTGAAGAAGTTGTCGAAATTTTCGGTTAAATTATAAGCTAAAGTTGGCTTATTAGAATCTTTAACAAATTTTAACACATCAGCATCAATTTTTTCCGCGGCAAAAACAACTGCATCGGAATAAGTGATTGCACCAATATGCATTGTATTGCAGTGAGGGTTTTCAAATGCCTTCGTGTCCTCGGCGGTCATAGCATTCATGACGGCTTTTTTATGCAAATCTGGATTTAAAGTTTCTGAAAAGCAATTTTCATAAATAGAGTATACTACTTTAGCATTTTTAAACGTAGGATCGTTTTTGTAAGAGGTTTTAATGTAAGCAGGAACAAGTGCAGTCATCCAGCCATGGCAGTGAACAATATCAGGTGCCCAGCCTAGTTTTTTCACTGTTTCCAATGCTCCTTTGCAGAAAAAGATCGTTCTTTCGTCGTTATCAGCATAAAATTTGTTTTCTTTATCGCGGAAAACGTATTTACGCTGAAAATAATCTTCATTATCCAAAAAGTAGACCTGCATGCGTGCCGCAGGGATAGAAGCCACCTTAATGATTAATGGGTTGTCATTGTCATTAATGATAATGTTCATACCAGACAAACGGATTACTTCGTGTAATCTGTTCCGTCTTTCATTAATGTTACCAAACCTTGGCATCAGTATGCGGATTTCGAATCCTTTTTCCTGCATGGCCTGAGGTAATTGGCGGGTAATTTCTGAAATTTTGGTTAGTTCGAGGAAAGGCGACATCTCGTGTGTAACAATCAGTAGCTTCGTTTTTGCCATCTCCATATTCGTAAATAAAATTATGTTAAAGAAAAGATAATCAAGGGGCAAAGATAGTCATTATTATAATATTTATCAAGTTGTTGGTCAAGATGTTTTGTTAAGAATGTAGAAATAACCAACTTTGGCGCTGTAAATTTTTCACACTGGTTTGAAAATCATAAAAACGATCGCAGCATTAAAAATGCTGCTCGAGCCCCTGAAACGGGCTCAGCAAAAAATAGCGCTGGTACCAACAATGGGTGCCTTGCATAAAGGTCACGTGTCGTTAATCGCAATGGCCAAGAAACAGGCGGACCTGGTAGTGTGTAGTATTTTTGTGAACCCTACACAATTTACCGATACAAAAGATTTGGAGAAATATCCAAGGCCACTGGAGCATGACATTTGCCAGCTTGAAGAAGCAGGTTGCGACGTTGTGTTCATGCCAAGTGTAGAAGAGATGTATCCACAGCCGGAAGAATGGCACATTGATTTAGGTGCAGCAGAATTTTTGCTGGAAGGCGAATTCCGCAAGGGCCATTATCAGGGGGTAACCCAGATTGTTAAGAAGCTTTTTGATGCAGTAGAGCCAGATTTAGCTTTCTTTGGACAGAAAGATTACCAGCAGGTATTGATGATTGAAAAGATGGTACAACGCTTTAATTTAAAAGTAAAGATTGTTAGTTGTCCTATCATCAGGGAAGCCGATGGTTTGGCCATGAGTTCAAGGAATATTCATTTAACTGAAGCAGATCATAAACATGCGCTGGTGTTAAGCAAATCGCTGGAGTACGTGCGTAACAATTTTGAGATAAAGGATATTGAGGAGCTGGTGTCGGACGCAAAAGCAATGATCAATGCAGAGCCAGGGGTAACCCTTGATTACTTTACAATTGTAAACGGAGAGACACTTTTGCCGGAAACCAATAAAAGCGTGCCTAACCTGGTTGCTCTGGTGGCGGCTAAAGTTGGTGAAACCCGTTTAATCGATAACATGTTATTGCATTAACAATTCTATACTTACAATTATTTAAAGTTTAATTAAATTTGCAGAATGATTATCGAGATACTAAAATCGAAAATACACCGCGTTAAGGTAACCCAGGCTGAACTGAATTATGTTGGCAGCATTACCATTGACGAAGATCTTTTGGATGCAGCGAACATCATTGCAAATGAAAAGGTACAAATAGTGAATAACAATAATGGCGAACGCTTTGAAACTTATACCATTAAAGGTGAGCGTGGATCAGGAATGGTTTGCCTTAACGGAGCGACAGCTAGAAAAGTTCAGGTTGGCGACATTTTGATTATTATGTCCTATGGTTCTTTGCCAATTGAAGAAGCGAAAGCATACCATCCCATTTTAGTATTTCCTGACGACAACAACCATTTGCTGAAGTAGTATTGTTTAGAAAATGTTATGCAACCATAATATTTTGGTTTAGAATAACTAAATTTGGCGTAACACATTATTCAAAAAATAATAATTATGCTATTTCAACTAAGTGAAGAACAACTAATGATTCAGCAGGCAGCAAGGGATTTCGCGCAGAATGAGCTTAAGCCTGGAGTGATTGAGCGCGATGAGCATCAAAAGTTTCCTGCCGAACAAGTTAAGAAGTTAGGTGAATTAGGCTTTCTAGGGATGATGGTGTCTCAGGAATACGGAGGAAGCGGTTTAGACGCACTTTCGTATGTATTGGTGATGGAAGAATTATCTAAAATTGACGCTTCTGCCTCGGTTGTAGTATCGGTTAATAATTCTTTAGTTTGCTATGGACTGGAAGCCTTTGGTACCGAAGCGCAAAAGGAGAAGTATTTGAAACCACTTGCCTCAGGAAAGCAGATTGGTGCATTCTGTTTGTCTGAACCTGAAGCTGGCTCTGATGCCACTTCGCAACAAACCACTGCGGAAGATAAAGGTGATTATTATCTTTTAAATGGCACCAAAAATTGGATTACGAATGGTGGCACAGCTTCAACTTACCTTGTGATTGCCCAAACACATAAAGAATTAAAACATAAAGGAATCAACGCTTTCATTGTTGAAAAAGGCATGGAAGGATTTACCATTGGGCCGAAGGAAAATAAGTTAGGTATTAGGGGTTCAGATACGCATTCCTTAATGTTTAATGACGTAAAGGTTCCTAAAGAAAACCGAATTGGTGAAGACGGTTTCGGTTTTAAATTTGCGATGAAAACCCTTGAAGGCGGACGCATAGGTATTGCCGCTCAGGCATTGGGCATTGCTGCTGGTGCTTACGAACTGGCTTTGGAATATTCGAAGCAACGTAAAACATTTGGTAAGCCGATATGTGAACATCAATCTATTGCTTTTAAGCTGGCAGATATGGCTACGCAAATTGAAGCTGCACGTATGTTGGTGTATAAAGCGGCCTGGTTGAAAGATCAGGGAGAATCTTACACGTTGGCAGGTTCTATGGCGAAATTATTTGCTTCTAAAGTAGCCATGGATGTTACGGTTGAAGCGGTACAAATTCATGGAGGATATGGTTTTGTTAAAGAATATCATGTAGAGCGCTTAATGCGTGATGCTAAGATTACCCAGATTTATGAAGGAACTTCGGAAATTCAAAAGATGGTGATTTCCAGGGATATTTTAAGATAAAGAAATAACGAACAACAGTATAAACAGAAAAAGCACCTGATCAGGTGCTTTTTCTGTTTATACTGAGAAGATTGTATTATGCTCTGGAACTGGTCAGACCTCCGAAAATCATTTTTATAATGGCCATTACGATTGCTAATAATGCTGCAGACCAGAAACCCGAAGTGTTAAAACTGGTCATCATGCTGTCTACTAATAAAATCATTAACACGGTGATGATGAAGGAGCACAATCCAAGGGTAAGGATGTTTAAGGGCAGGGTAAATATCCTTAAAATAAATCCAATGGTGGCATTTGCCAGGGCGATAAGAAGTGCGGCAATAATTGCACTTCCGAATCCATCTACGTGTACGCCTGGTGTGATGTATGCTCCTAAGAGCATAGCTAAGCCCATCACTAATATTTCGACAATAAAGCTCATAATAATGTTTAATTTAGTGTAATGATAAAGAGTTTAGTAAAGATAAGGGTTTTAATCACATTAATTGGTTGTTTGTTTGTTGGCTGTAGCATATCAAATAATAAGCCAGTATTGATCGGCTTTACGGCAGATAGTTCAGCTATACGTGTACAGGGTATTAACCCAGTAGGTTTGCTGGAGCTGCAAAACCAAATGGCGAAAGACTCTACATCGGGAGAATGGGTGCGGGTGTTTACAAATGGAAAAGAAGTGCACGGTAAAGTAAGTATGCTGGACGAGGAAATACTATTTTTTCCGGATACTGCTTTTGAAAAGGGGCAGACCTATTTGGTAAGGACGCTGCTGAACACCACCTTTGGTGATACTGATAAGGTGCTTAAAGGAAAAGTGAGTTATCAAATACAACCACAGGAAGTGATGCTGAAGCGGTAATTGGTGTTTGGCCTTAGAAAGGGTGGGCGAGTAAGGTAGTACTTTTTTTTTTGGAAAAGAATACCTATCTTTGCAAAGATATAGAGAATAAGAGGGGGCTGGTGTCCCCTCTTTTCTGTTTTAGCAAAATGGTTATGCAGGTAGAAAACAGAGTAAGAGAACTAGTTGAAGAAAAGATTGCGGATAGACCGGAATTATTTTTAGTGGAAGTAAAAATGCTTCCAAACAATAAGCTAATTATTCATGTAGATGGTGATGAAGGAATTAGCATACAGGATTGTGCTGCCATAAGCAGGCATGTTGGTTTTCATTTAGAAGAGGAGAATACCATTGAACAGGCCTACAATTTGGAAGTATCGTCACCGGGGGTAGGTGAGCCGTTAAAACTGAAAAGACAATATGAAAAGAATATTGGAAGATTGGTTGACGTTAAGCTACCGGGTGGTGATAAAAAAGAAGGTAAGTTGCTTGCCGTTGATGAGGCTGGAATCATGATAGAGGAAAGCGTTAAAGAAAAAGGTAAAAAGGCGCAGCTGGTAGAAACCCAGATTGCGTTTAATAATATAACAGAAGTAAAGGTTTTAATTTCATTTAAATAAAATGAGCAATATTAATTTAATCGATTCGTTTCAAGAATTTAAGGAATTCAAGAACATCGACCGCCCGACAGTGATTAGTGTGCTGGAAGAGGTGTTTCGCAGCATGTTGCGAAAAAAATACGGTACAGATGAGAATTGTGACGTCATTGTTAACCCAGACAACGGGGATTTAGAAATCTGGCGAACCAGAAAAGTGATGGAAGATGGCTTTTCTGAGGACGATGAGTTAGAAATTGAACTTTCTGAGGTGAAGAAATTAGATCCAGATATGGAAGTTGGCGACGACTACATTGAACAGATTACTTTAGAGAGTTTTGGCCGTCGTGCTATATTAGCTGCCCGTCAGACTTTAGTATCTAAAGTACTGGAACTGGAGAAAGACGAAATTTTTAAGAAATATAAAGATAGAGTTGGCGAAATTGTAACTGGTGAGGTTTACCAGGTATGGAAAAAAGAAACTTTAGTGCTTGATGATGAAGGTAATGAGCTGATGATGCCAAAAACCGAACAGATCCCTGCAGATTATTTCAAAAAGGGAGATACCGTTCGTGCAGTTATATCTAAAGTAGATATGATGAACAGTTCACCTAAGATTATTATATCCAGAATTGCCCCAGAATTTTTACAGCGTTTATTTGAAATAGAAGTTCCAGAAATTTTTGATGGTTTGATTACTATTAAGAAAATTGTTCGTGAACCAGGAGAACGTGCGAAAGTAGCGGTAGAATCTTATGACGACAGAATTGACCCGGTTGGGGCATGTGTTGGTATGAAAGGTTCACGTATCCATGGAATTGTAAGGGAGTTAAAAAACGAGAATATTGATGTAATTAATTTTACTAACAATATTTCTTTATATATCACACGGGCGTTGAGTCCGGCGAAGATCAGTTCTATTAAACTTGATGAAGTTACAAAACATGCATCTGTTTACTTAAAACCCGATCAAGTGTCGCTGGCTATTGGCCGTGGTGGACATAATATTAAATTGGCCGGAAAATTGACCGGTTATGAGATCGATGTATACCGTGAAGCAGGAGAAGAAGATGAGGATGTGGATATTGAAGAATTCTCAGATGAAATCGATAGCTGGATTATCGATGAGTTAAAAGCGATTGGTTGTGATACAGCAAAAAGTGTATTGACACTATCGGTAGATGAGTTAGTAAAACGTACTGATTTAGAAGAAGAGACTATAAAAGAAGTTATCAATATTTTAAAATCAGAATTTGAGTAACTGCACTAAATGTGTAAAATGAAGTTGTACAGCATGTGAGAATTTTTAAACAAATAACATACACATGAAATAAAACAAGAATAAACGTTACTTTTGTATAAGAATTAAGAAAAAAGAGGAATATCAATGTCAGACGACAAACCAATAATTTTATTTAAGGCAGTTAAGGAACTTAACGTAGGCATAGCTACGGCCGTTGAGTTCCTGGAAAAGAAAGGCTTCTCTGTCGAGAATAAACCCACTACCAAGCTTTCAAAAGATATGTACGATGCATTATTGAAAGAATTTCAGGGAGATAAAATCGTAAAAGAACAGGCCGATCAAATTGTTATTGGTAAAATACGTCGTGATGAGCCTGATGCAATTGAAAAAGCGCCTGAAGCACCGCAGAAGAATGTAGAGTTCGAAAATGAAGGTGTTTTAGTGAAGAATCTTCATAGCTACAGCCCTCCGGTGGAGAAAGCAAAAGAGGAGCCAGTTGCTGCAAAAGCACAGCCTGCCTCGAAAGCGGAAATCCCTCAGGAACTGTCAACAGAAAAGGCTGAGGAAAGCTCATTACCAGGTGTGAAAATTATCGGGAAGATAAATCTTGATGATTTAAACTCGAAAACACGTCCGGTGAAAAAAGAGGAAACTCCAGCTCCGGCTGCCACCCCTCCTGAACCTGCTCCAGTAGCAGAAGTTAAAACAGAAGCGCCTGCGCCAGTTCCAGTACCAGAAGTGGTGAAAGAATCGCCGAAAGTTGAAAAGAAGGAAGAAGCACCTGCAGAAGTTAAAGCAGAATCGAAACCTGAAGTAAGTCAGGCTGCTCCTGCAGTTAAGGCAGAAGAAAAACCTGCTCCTGCAGACAAGCCAGTAGTTAAACCTGCGGTGGTTGTTAAAGCAGAGCCAGCCAAAGAAACACCGACTGCACCGAAGGTTAATAAACCAGATGAAGTAGAGGTGATTAAAGCCAGGTCTGTGAAATTGACCGGTCCGAATATTATTGGTAAAATTGTATTGCCAACAACGCCTGACCGTAAGTCGTCACCAATCGCTTCCTCAAATGATAGCGAGAGTGCTAAGCGCAAGCGTAAACGCAAAAAGACACCAGGAACTCATCCAACATCTGGACAAGCTTCAGGTGCAGGTACACCTACACAAGGTGGCGGTGGAACAAATCCACCAAAACCTGCTACGCCACCGACGTTTACCAATAGACCAGATTTTAGAAATAACACAAATAATACTGCCAACAGGCCTAATTTTAGAAACAGCAAGCCAGGTGGTTTCGGTGGATCTAAAGAAGAACCTACGGAAAAAGAAATACAAGACCAGATTAAAGCCACGCTTGCACGTTTAAGTGGAGCAGGTAAGTCTGGTAAGTTTGCACAAAGAGCGAAACTTCGCCGTCAGAAACGTGACGATGTTGCTTTATCTGCAGACGAATTAGCGTTAGAAAAAGAAGCTCAATCCAAGGTATTAAGGGTTACGGAATTTGTTACGGCAAATGAACTAGCCACGATGATGGATGTGCCAGTTACCAAGATTATTGGTACTTGTATGAGTCTGGGGATGTTTGTATCTATTAACCAACGTTTAGATGCAGAAACCCTAACAATTGTTGCTGATGAGTTTGGTTACGAAATTCAATTCATTAAACCAGATGATGAAAGTGATATTTTAGTTGAAGAAGAAGATGCGCCAGAAGATTTAGTACCAAGAGCACCAGTTGTGACTATTATGGGTCACGTGGATCATGGTAAGACTTCATTGTTGGATTATATACGTAAAGCGAACGTGGTAGCCGGTGAAGCAGGTGGTATTACACAGCACATTGGTGCTTATATGGTAACAACACCAACCGGCAAAAAAGTTACGTTCCTGGACACTCCTGGTCACGAGGCCTTTACCGCGATGCGTGCTCGTGGTGCTAAAGTAGCAGATATTGCTATTATTGTAATCGCTGCAGATGA
Source organism: Pedobacter sp. (assembly GCF_045627485.1). Taxonomy (GTDB): domain Bacteria; phylum Bacteroidota; class Bacteroidia; order Sphingobacteriales; family Sphingobacteriaceae; genus Pedobacter. The sequence goes on from NZ_JAZQNU010000152.1 coordinate 21,311, forward strand.
TGCTGTAATGCCTCAGACAAAAGAAGCGATTAACCACGCTCAGGCCGCAGGTGTTCCTCTGGTATTTGCGTTTACAAAAATTGATAAACCAGGAGCGAATACTGAACGGATTCGTGAACAATTAGCAGCGATGAACATTCTTGTTGAGGATTGGGGTGGTAAATTCCAGTCGCAGGAGATATCAGGTAAAAGTGGTCTGAACGTAGACCTGCTTCTAGAGAAAGTTTTATTAGAAGCAGAATTTTTAGACCTTACAGCTAATCCTAAAAAACGCGCTACGGGAAGTGTGATTGAAGCAACCTTGGATAAAGGTCGCGGAATTGTAACCACCGTTCTTGTTCAGGCAGGTACATTGAAAGTTGGTGATCCTATTTTAGCTGGAAGTTACAGCGGACGTGTAAAAGCGCTATTCAACGAACGTGGACAGAAAGTGGTGGAGGCCGGTCCTTCAGTGCCGGTGCAGGTTCTGGGTATGCAAGGTGCGCCTACAGCGGGTGATCGCTTCAATGCATTGGAAAGTGAACACGAAGCAAGAGAGATTGCAAACAAACGTTTACAGTTGATGCGCGAACAAGGGTTACGTACACAAAAACATATCACTTTAGATGAGATCGGTCGTCGTTTGGCTATTGGTAACTTTAAAGAACTGAACCTGATTATCAAAGGTGACGTGGATGGTTCAATTGAGGCGTTATCTGACTCGTTATTGAAACTGTCTACTGAAGAGATTCAGGTGAACATCATTAGCAAAGCAGTTGGACAGATCTCAGAGTCCGACGTATTGTTGGCTTCTGCATCTGATGCGATTATTATCGGTTTCCAGGTACGTCCTTCAACAGGAGCACGCAAATTAGCTGAAGCTGAACAAATCGATATCCGTCTGTACTCAATCATCTATGATGCGATCAATGAGATCAAAGCTGCGATGGAAGGTATGTTGGCTCCAGAATTTGAAGAGAAGATTACTGCTAATGTGGAAATCAGAGATGTCTTCAAAATCACTAAAGTGGGTACAATTGCCGGATGTATGGTGTTGGATGGTAAGATTACCCGTAACAGTAAGATCCGTATCGTTAGAGAAGGTGTAGTAATTTACACAGGTGAGTTAGCTTCACTTAAACGTTATAAAGACGACGTGAAAGAAGTGAGTGCTGGTTACGAGTGTGGTTTGAATATCCAAAACTTTAACAACATTGAAGTTGGAGATATTGTAGAAGCTTACGAACAAGTAGAAGTGAAAAGGAAGCTATAATCCTTAAAACATAAAACTTTAAAAACCGCTGGAGTTAAATACTTCAGCGGTTTTTTTATACAATACAATCAAGGAGAGATTAAAGTGCAATCCAGGTTTCTGGAGTTGCCATGCTTTCTTCGGTTTGATGATCATTGACCCACTTTTTCGGGTAGACAACAATTTTTGATTGATTGGGGTTAAGCCACGCTGCCCACCAGCTAAAGCTACTGTTAGCGATGATATTGTGTTTACAAGCACTCATGAGCTGCATGTCGATATAACTTTTCTGACCAGTATTCCAAGTGATAAACGCTGCGTTTGTAAGTCCAAGGTGCTCCTTGCACCATGCAATGTCATCTGAAAATATGAAAAATTTCGGTGAGGCTACCTTCATTTGTATTAATTCAATTGCTGCCTGATAATAATCAACTCCGCACAATCCACCAAGAAGTGGATCCTTGAGATAATCACCCCTTCTGACATGGATAGCGATGCTCTGAGATTGATTGATTTGTGCTAAAGTTTGCTGGTTTGTACCGGTGAGTTTCTTTTTGAAGTTAAAGTCACTCCTCAACTCATCGGCAATGCGTTCAAAATACTGAAGATTTTGCCAATATCCCCAATAGTATCGTGGCTTTGGATCAGTTAATATAGACGGATCGAAAGCAAAAAGTGATTTTTCTTCTTGATACGCATTTTTTACGTTTAATATTCTCCTAAGCTTTCTGTAGACCCATTTCCTGTTATGTTTAATGTATATGTTTCTGGTAAACGGGTTTATTGTTTTCAACTTTATATTGAATACATTTTCCAGCTCAAAACCATTATGTAAAGAATAGTTTTGATAACCATGGAGGTCAGCCTTAACATTTGAAAATTCCCTTTGAAGTGCCTTGTATAAAGCGTATTGAAACATTTGATTGCCTAATCCGCCTAAAAATTGAACGATTTTCATGGAGTAACTGATAGCCTTTAATTGTTGTATTATCTGGATATGGTTCCTATTCCTCTTAAAGATAGTTTAAATGATTTTCTGAACTGTTTTGCTGTCATATATTTGAACTTAAACAGGCCGCTATTGAAAAGTAAAGCTAATGCATTCCCTTTCGGTTTTTTTATCATAAGAATAGTATACCAATAGTCGTAAAGCCATTTTTCGAAAGTATCTTCTGGATATATTTTTAATTTGCGATTTGCTGACTTTATTTTTGAGAAGAGTGATAAATAGTCGGAAAAGTTAAACTGCTGAAAATTGGAAACAAGGAGGCTATAGTGAACTTCAATGAGCCTTTGATTTGCTTCGATATGAAGTCTGTTCAATTGGTTTTTCTTTATCTCATGCACTTTAATGCTTCCTGTGGAAGCGTGAACGACTGAGGTGTTGTGATCATGATCCCTGTATCTAACTAAGACTGCGTCAATATTGTCCACAACATATTTATCAGCTATACGAGTAAATAGTTCATAGTCTTCGGCAGGTGCAAATTCACGATAACCACCAAGTTCCAGGAGTACCTCTTTTTTGTACATCACAGTAGAATTTACGAAAGTGTTCCAAAATAGTAGTGTGATTTTGATGTTTTCACTTCCTAAAGGCACAGTTAACCTTGGCGTTTCAATAGGCTCTCCCAAATGGTTAATAACCTTCCCATGACCACCACATAATGCGAGTTCAGGATTTTTTTGAAAATGCTCATATTGTAATGCTAAACGGTTGGATATTGCAATGTCATCGCTGTCCAGGATAGCGATATATTCACCTCTCGCCTCTTTTAGGAGCACGTTTCTTGTGTAAACTAACCCTCTGTTTCTATCATTATGTAATAGCCTGATGCGAGGATCATGAAATTTACTGATCATTTCAACCGTCTCATCCGTAGATCCGTCGTTAACGATTAGTAATTCAAAGTCTTCGAACGTTTGATCCAGAACACTTTGAATTGCTTCAGTAATATATTTGGCTGCGTTGTATGCGGCCATAAAAACAGTTACTTTTGGAAACATATAATACAAAGATAGCTTGAAAAAAAGAATTTTATTCATCACCCAGCACCTGGGCAGAACAGGTTCTGAAATGGTTTTATGGTATCTGTTGAGAAATTTAAATAGTCGAGATTACGATGTTTCTGTATTCTGCATCAGGAAGGGTGAATTATTTGATCAGTTACCGGATTTCATTGAAAAGCACGTAATGTATAAGCATAGCCCTAAATGGACGGATAGGGCCACAAGACGCATCGTTAGGTTTTTTGGTAAAGATCCATTCCAACATCAATTAGATGCCATACAGCGCAATTTTAAAGCGGATATGTGGTATGTTAACACGGTGGCTGTTTCTGAAGTGTTTAATTTACCCCGGCCCGAGGGCGTCAAAATAGTTACGCATATTCATGAATTTTTGAGTGCCTTTGGTGATGTTAGGCGCCAGACACTTGAAAGGGTGTTTTCTTATTCTGATGCTTTGATCGGTTGTTCTACTATGGTATGCGACAAAATAAGTGATCTTAACGATGCAAATGTGTATTTGCAAAATAGTTTTATCGATACAGACACGATTCATACTGACCCACAAAAGATACAAGAGATAAAAAATCGATTGGGAATTTTACCTGATGATTTTGTATGGGTAGTTTCTGGGGGCGCAAGATACATGAAGGGACTCGACTACGTATTGCCTATATTATCGCATTTCAACGACAAGCGCGTAAAAATCTTATGGTTGGGGCCTCAACTGGATAATGGGCTTGAATTTTACGTTAATAATGTAGCTCAAAAAAAATTTCCTAACCGATTAATTTTTGCGGGTGACTTATCTGACGACTATTATAATTATATGTCTGTTTCAAATGGATTTCTTTTGTTATCTAGAGAGGAAACATTTTCTCTTGTAATGGTGGAAGCTGCCTTTTTAGGAATTCCTATGGTGGCCTTCAAAACCGGTATCGCAGAGCAATTAATTAAACCCGGAATGGGCATCAGTGTAAATCATGGAGATTTAAAGGCCCTGTTAACTGGAATGGAAAATATACATCATAGTTTGGATATCGATGTTTCTAAAATAAAGGATGCTGCCAGGCTATATGATGTTAAAAATCAATTACCTCTATATAAGGCTTTACTTGACCAGCTATTTGTACAGCTAGCCCCCAATAAATAACGGAATAATGTATTATCTAAAACAGATCTTACGTATACGGTTAAGGCGGCTTAAATACGATTTATTCCTTACCGTAAAATGGTGAATGAGTTTATAGTACTTCACCATAAAAACGACAAAACGCCAGTCTCTTTTGTCGTTTTGATAATTCGATAGCTGGTGATAGATCAGTTGGATTTCTTTTGAGTTTCTAAGACTTTTAAACGACAAACAATGCGTAATCCATTTAAGATTATATTCTGCAGATCTATTGTGTTTTTGATTATTTGATGATTTTAACGCTAAAGAATCTGTTATACTCAACTCATGCTGTCTGTATTTTACGAGGATATCTGGTATAGCTTTAATTTTGCCTATAGTTATAGCAACGAATGCAATCCACCAGTCATGGTAAAATTCCTTGTGGAAAGGTAAAATATGCGGGACCAATTCTCTACGGAACATAGTAGTATGGCCTGGGATACAGTTTGCGATTAAAAACGGTATATTGCTTGAGCCATCGTATTTTCCAAAGTGATCGTACAAGTTCTTCTCACCTATAATATTATCGTGCTCATCGATAAAAACCGAATTATGATAAACAAGGGTGTAATCCTTCATCTGGTTATACAAGGTATCAATTTTTGTTTCCAGCCAAATGTCATCCTGATCACTCATGGCGATATAATCGCCCGAACACTGTAGGATAGCTTTTTCAAAATTCTTTACAAAACCTAAGTTTTCCTCATTTTGAATAACCTTAAAGAAGCTGTATTTTTCTGCATAACTATATAGAATGTCTAATGTGCGATCTGACGATCGGTCATCAACGGCAACAATTTCGATAGGATGATAGGTTTGTTTTACAAGGCTATCTAATTGCTTCTCTAAATGTTTTTCACCATTATAAGTGCATAATGCAATAGAAATTAATGGCTTTGTTATTAAGCTCATTATAAGAATATTTAATAGTTATTGGCTTATGTTAAGCTGTTTATTTAAGCTTCAATCCCCAAAGGTGTTTGAAAATAAAGTTTGTATTGCTGAAGGCATTTTTTTTAGAGATGCATAAGAATGATTGATAATGTTCAAACATGAATGTGATCAAGTTAAAATTTATAGGTAAGGTCAGTCGCTTGCGATAAATTTTCACCAATCGCCTGAGGAAGGCAGGTTCTTTATTGAACTTAAAGTTACTCATGGTTTCAAACCCTGCAAGCGTAGATAAAATTTTGTTTTTCCCTGAAACATAATCTATCGGTTTTCGGTCTGATACCTTCAATATATTGGTTCTGGCATGATCATGTTGCCTGTATTGGACTAAGGGCCTTGCGATATAACTGATTGTGCCCAGATTAGCAGCGACGTATGCTATCCAATGGTCATGGTAAATGCTAACCGGAAGCGGCAGAATATAAGGAACCAAAGACCGTTTAAACATGCATGCGTGTCCAGATACTGAATTAAAAAACAAAAAAGGCTTATAATTGTCACCAGCATACATGTTAACGACATCTGACATGTTTTTATTTAAGGATTGTCCGTTTTCTTTTATGAAAGCAGAATCATGATAAATTAGCTGGTTTTCGCCAATTTGAGCTTCCATTAGGGTTAGTTTTTCTGGCATCCAAACATCATCCTGATCACATAATGCAATTAGGCTACCCTTACTTAATAGTATTGCTCTTTCGAAACTTTTTCTAAAGCCAATATTTTGTTGATTTTCATGAATAGATATAAAAGGGAATTTTTCAGCATATTCCTGTAGAATGCTCAAAGTCGTATCTGAGGAAGCATCGTCTACGGCGACAATTTCCTTACTAGGATAATCCTGATTGACCAGCGTATCTAATTGCTCACGCAGAAATCGGTCCCCATTAAATGTGCATAAAGCAATGGAAATTAAAGGCTTTTCTAACATAGTATAGGGTTATATGCCTGTAATTTCATCCAGGCTAATTTTAAAATCCATTTTTGCCGAGTAATCTTGTTCAGGCTAAATGGATTTTCTAACTGCTAGAACGCTGATCAAGTCTAGAACGCTACAAAAAAAGTGTTTATTGTATAAACCTTAAATAATTCGATAATCAATGGTGTTTTCCCTATTAGAAATCCAATATCATCGCTATTAGAAAATTTTTTGTTCTATTTTTCTGGTGGCTAACCAGGAAAATAGATTCTTATAGGTGAATTCGCCATTCTCCGAAAATAAAGTTTACTCCATTGAACAATCTAGCCGTACTTAACCCGAATTTAGTTATTAAATGCCTGCATTTCAATCAGACGTTTATATAAGCCGTTTTGTTTAAGCAATTCACTGTGACTACCGGTTTCCATAACCTGTCCCTGGTCAATTACGACAATCTGATCGGCATGTTGAATGGTACTTAATCGGTGGGCAATTACAACCGATGTGCGGTTCTTCATGAGGTTGTTTAACGCCTCTTGCACCAATTTTTCCGATTCCGTATCTAATGCTGACGTTGCTTCGTCTAGAAGCATAATAGGTGGATTTGCAAGAACTGCACGGGCGATACAAATACGTTGTTTCTGTCCTCCTGATAAGCGATTGCCTCGATCGCCAACATAAGTGTCATAACCTTTTTCCTGATTTAAAATAAATTCGTGTGCATTGGCAATTTTTGCAGCACTAATGACTTCCTCTCTTGTTGAATCCGTCTTTGCAAAAGCGATATTATTATAAATGGTGTCATTGAAAAGAAAAGACTCCTGGTTTACGATGCCCATTTGTGCCCTAAGGCTTTCGGGTAAAATGTCCTTATAATCTATACCATCTATTTTAACCGTTCCTTTTAAAGGGTCATAGAACCTCGGAATTAGATCCATTAATGTACTCTTTCCGCCTCCAGAAGGACCCACCAAGGCGATGCTTTTCCCTTTTTTAATATTTAGGTTAATGTTTTTTAAAACTTCTTTTTGCCCATAATTGAAACATACATTTTCTAAGGTGATAGAATCCTTAAATCCTGTGAGCTCAATTGCATTGGGTTTAATAACAAGATCGGGTTTGGTATCTACTAGTTCTAAAACGCGCTCACCTGCTGAAATCCCGGAATGTATGCCACTGAACGAATCACTAATTGCCTTAACAGGTTGCATAACCTGAGAAAATATAGCAATATATAAGATGAATTGTGAAGGCGTGAACTCATTGCTGCCATTGATAACCAAATTTCCACCGTAAAGTACTATGAAAACTACAACCAGGACACCTAAGGTTTGTGATACGGGAGAAGCAAGTTGTTGTCGGCGAACCATTTTCCTATTAATGGTAGAATAAAATTCATTCTCTTTTTGAAATTTATCTTTAATAAGTGAAGTCGCATTAAAGGCCTTAATGATTTTCATGCCACTAAGCGCTTCATCAAGGAAGCCAATCATTCGGGCAAAGGACTCGTGGGACTGAGTAGCCTGCTGTTTTAAGCGTTTGACAATTTTACTGATGATCAAACCGCAAACTGGTATAATTAACAATGAAAATAAGGTCAGTTTAACGGAGATACTAAGTAATACAATGATATAAAAAATTAATTGCAGAGGTTCTTTGAAGACTACCTGAAGCGTATTCGTTACCGTAAATTGTACGACCTGCACATCTGAGGAGACTTTTGAAATGATATCACCTTTCCTTTCGTTGTTAAAATAACCAATGTCCAGGTTCATCACATTGTTAAATACTTTTTTTCGCAGGTTTAATAAAGTATGTACCCTTAAATCTTCCATGAAACGTTGGGAGAGGTAACGAAAAAAGTTGGAAAGTACCACTGAAATCAGAATAACTGCACAAACAATCTCAAGCGTTTTGGATTTGCCATTTGTTTGAATGGAGTTGTCTATGAAGAGTCTGAATTTAGATAAAAAATCGAAATCAGATGAAACTGTATTAACTGTACTGGATGATATAGCAGTTTTAGAGGCAAATAAAGTGTCTAATAGTGGTGCTAACAAAGTAAAGTTAAAAGTGTTAAAGAATACAGAAAGCAGTGTTGCTATAATATATGGTATCGCAAATTTTTCAATTGGTTTGGCAAAGGAAAGCAATCTGAAATAAGTTTTCATCAAAAAGTTTTTAGGTGCAAAGTTAAGATTCTATTTAATATCGATACCGGTTACAAATACTTGATTGTTTTTGTAGAAACTGAATGGTTTATTATGTCAATTACTTTATCTACATCCAAATCTGATTGATAGTCGCTCTTAAATTGATTAATATTATTTCTTGAACACTCGATTTTTCTCTGATATTGTAAATATTGTTTATAGCTGGAGTATATCCAAGCTTTACCAACCAGTATTTTTGGTAAAACTTCTAGAAAGAATGTATAAGCTGGCCATAAATTCTGGCGCCAGCCTTTGAGGTGTATGCCATGGAAAATAAAGCGATTTCGGAAATAAATTGTTTTTATAAATGCGGATTTTATTTGTTTTCTGATACTGCCACTTACCTGGTGATAGCAAATGGATTGGTGTTCATAATAACACTTCCAACCTAATAACCAAGCGCGCAAACAGAGGTCATAATCTTCAAAAGTGAAAGGAGAGTAAATCTCATCAAAGCCATTGAGTGCCTTTAGTTTTTTTGTGTCAATTAAGGCATTTGCGCCTGATAAATAAGCTGTATATACATCCTCATCGTTAATTTCGGTGCTAAAATAAAACCTGTTAGCTTTTATCCGGCAGCCTTGATAGAACATGATTCTGGCGGCATCCTCTATAGTTGATCCGTCTGTACTCATTATTCTTCCCATTACACCGAATGTGTCTTCACGTTGAAAGTAGCTCCATTGTTTTTCGAAGTAATCCGGGGTAAGTTTTACGTCGGAGTTTAACAATAAAGTAAGTTCGTAGCGTGCTATGGCTATGCCTTTATTACAAGTGTATGAAAATCCCCGGTTCCTTTTATTTACCAATAAGTGGATTTGGGGATATTTATTTTTTATAAAGGATATGCTCTCGTCAAATGAGGCGTCGTCAACGATGATAATTTCAAAACTAACGTTAGCATTTTCCAATGCTTCGAAAACTGATGGTAAGTATAACTCAAGCAGGTGTTTGCCGTTATAGTTGGGGATAATTACGGAAAGACTTTTCTTCATGAAGTTGATTTGAAAGGATGAGCCGCCCCTTATTTTATTATTATGTAGTTTTTGTATTCTCCGATTCTCCATCCAGTGACTTGTTCAATGCGGTGTAAAAGCAGACGTCGGAAGGATAGGGCGATTTTTTTTGGATTATGTTTGAACACCCAGTCTTGAGAGGCAATGGTTTGGTGCATCGTCGCTGGATGTGTGCTTTCGAATGGGGCTAAAATATCAGCAACTGTTTCAAAATCGAACGTTTGAAAAGATTTAAATTGTTTATCTGTCTTTTCTTTATTTTGATAATAATTGTTGAATCGTTTGACTTTTCCAAGTAATAAATCTGGGTTTCTGCAATATGAATAATGGAAAATTTTGGCATTAAGTAACTTTACATGGAGCTTTCTGCTATTGATTTGACTAATGTAATCTTCAGCAGAAGGATAGATTCTAAAACCTTGAGAATCTTTATAGGAATAGATATCAGACCTGTTTCTTATGATTCTAATTTCTCTACGATGCCATCGCCTAGTGGTACCAATATGTTTATAGTCACCTATAAAATGATAAAAATCAAAGAGAAATCCTTCTACAGTTTGATCTTCAAGATTGTTTCGCATAGCTTTAACAATCTCCGGTAAATCAGCCTCATGAAATACTTCATCAGACTGAATATGAAATGCCCAGTCACCGGTGCAAGCCTTTAATCCAATATTAGCTTGTTGAGCAAAGACTTTTCCTCCTTTAATTAATTCATCGTCCCAAACCGTATCTATAATTTTTATTTTCGGAGAACCTATTGCTGCAATTGCTTCCCTGGTTCCATCATCAGATTTTCCAATTACAGCAATAAATTCATCACATATTGGTAATATAGAATTGATAGATTCTATAACAGGATATCCATATTTGAAGCTATTGCGCATATAAGTGAATCCACTTACTTTCATCATAAAGAAATATGTTTAATCTGCAAAGGTAAGTTAATCCGATTTAAAGAATGGCGTAGTAAGTTGTTTCTTTTTCCAATGATCGCCACTTTTGTATAAAAAGAACTAACCTAGTTTATATTTTACTTTCAGATGCCCCTGATAGTCTGTCCCAAATAGCCGGTAAGAGATGTTAGGTTTTTCTTTTAGGCATAAATTTATAGCATCGCTATAAACCTGGGGTCCGGTCATTTTATGGAC
>NZ_JAZQNU010000153.1:0-10144 GCF_045627485.1 Pedobacter sp.
GAAATTAGGCTGGGTACCAAGCTTGCAGTTTGAAGAAGGTTTAGAAAAAACTGTAGACTGGTATTTAGAAAATGAAGAATGGTTGAATAATGTTACTTCTGGTAATTACCAGGCGTATTATGAAACACAATATGTAGGCAGGTAATATAGCCTGGAAATAAAAAATCCCCGGCAACCAATGGTTGCCGGGGATTTTTGTTTATAACCTACTCGTATCTTAAAGCTTCTACGGGGTCTAGTTTTGATGCTTTTTTTGCAGGGTAGTAACCGGATACCACGCCGACTAATACACAAAGGGCAAATCCGCCGATAATAAAAAGCCATGGAATAATAAAGGCTCCACCCATCATCATTGATATGGCATTTCCAAGGAGGATACCCAGAAGTATTCCTAAGGCGCCGCCCATCAAACAGATGACTACGGCTTCAATTAAAAACTGCTTCCTTATTACACTCGGATTGGCACCGATGGCTTTTCTAACGCCGATCTCCCGTGTTCTTTCTGTTACAGACACCAACATAATATTCATTAACCCAATGGAGGCCCCGATAAGTGTAATCACCCCAATAGCAACTCCACCGATGGCCACGAAAGCCAGGTTCTCGAATAAGGTTTGTGCAACGGCGTCACTTTTGGTAATTTCAAAATTATTGGGTTCTGAAACCTTCAGTTTTCTGATGTTCCGGAATTCTGCGGTACTTTCTCCGATAATGTTTTCCAACTGGTCGTTATTGGTTACCATTACGGTAATGGTATAGGAGGGGTCGGTGCTGGAGTTTATCTGTTTAGCTTTTAACAAAGGGACATACACCGCGCGATCGCCGCTAAAACCCATACTTGAGCCTTTAGAAGCCAATACACCAATGACCTTAAAGCGGTTATTTCCTACGTTGATTACCTTGTCGAGGGCAGAGCCGTTATTAAATAAAGTCTTGCTTATTTCACTACCAATGATACAGACATCACCTCCGGTGGAGATTTCCATCGGACTGAAGTTTCTGCCTGATTGAAGGTCCAGACCTTGCGCTGCCAGTCCGTTTTCATCTATCCCCATTACATTAATGTTAGGGTTAGTTTTGATGTTGCCGAGTTTAACTGTTGCTCCACCACTTGCCCGCACACTCACCGCAACTGTAGCAGGGGTGTTTAAGCGGTTCTTAAATTCAACGGCGTCCTCGTAACGGATAGATTCGAAAGGTTTAGGTCTTTCCCCAGGGTTACCTACCCTGATTCCCGTACCCCGGTTTCTGATGGTAAAGGAATTAGCACCCATACTGGAAAAAGCTTCTGTCATGCTTTTCTTCACCGCATCAAGGGTGGTTAAAATTCCTACCAATGCAGACAAGCCAATGGCAATGATCAATGCCGTAAGCATGGTTCTTAAACGGTTAGTCTTAATGGATTGCAGGGCTAGTCTGACGTTTTCGGTATAGGTCATTTTCCGGGTTTATATACTATACGTAAAGGGATAAAAAAAAGTCCCGTTGTTAAGACAACAGGACTTCTCTAAATGTTACAATAATTTTGTTCAAATGTTAGTTAAACGGAGAAACTCGTTCCGCAACCGCATGAACTGGCTGCATTAGGATTACTGAATGTAAAACCTCTTGAATTTAAGCCGTCTTGCCAATCTACCTGCATGCCCATCAAATACATCTGGTGTGCTTTATGCATATATACTTTGATGCCATCAATGATAAACTCCTCATCGCCGTCTTTCTTCTGTTCGAAGCCTAAAACATAACTCATTCCAGAGCAACCGCCACCTTCAACGCCTACTCTCAATCCGAATTCTTCAGCTATCTCCTGTTGGTCTTTTAATTTCAAAAGTTCCTTCACGGCGTTTTCGGTAAATGTTACGGGTGCAAATGCTGTATCTACTGTATTACTCATGTTATTTAAATTAGGAATAACAAATATAAATAATAATGTACATTTTTGCCCCTGCAGTTTACTAATTATTACTGTATTCAAACAATCTATCGCCGTAAGGGATGTAATCTAAACATTATGATGAACGATAAAAAAATCACCACTACATCTGGCATTGAAATAAAAGAACTTTACACATGGGCCAAGCCGGTTTTAGATGCACCTGGTGAATTTCCTTTCACGAGGGGTATACAAAAAGATATGTACAGGGGGCGTTTGTGGACCATGCGTCAATATGCAGGGTTTTCAACTGCCGAAGAATCCAATAAACGTTACCATTACCTTTTAAAGCAGGGCACCACAGGATTATCTGTCGCTTTTGATTTGCCTACACAAATAGGCTATGATTCAGACCACAACATGTCTGAGGGTGAGGTGGGTAAAGTAGGGGTGGCTATCGATTCCTTAAAAGATATGGAAATGCTTTTTGATGGTATTTCTTTAGAAAAGGTAACCACTTCTATGACCATCAATGCCACAGCTTCCATATTGCTAGCTATGTACATTGCACTTGCAAAAAAACAAGGGGCGGACTTAAAAAAGATCTCAGGCACCATACAAAACGATATCTTAAAAGAATACGCCGCAAGGGGTACCTATATCTACCCGCCAAAACCATCAATGCGGATCATCACTGATATTTTTGAATATTGTAGCAAGGAAGTGCCTAAATGGAATACCATATCTATTTCGGGCTACCACATTAGGGAAGCCGGATCTACAGCAGTGCAGGAGCTTGCTTTTACACTGGCTAATGGAAAGGCTTACCTGCAGGCGGCTTTAGACAAAGGACTTGATATAAATATCTTTGCTAAACGACTCTCTTTTTTCTTCAATTGCCACAATAACTTTTTTGAGGAAATTGCCAAATTCAGGGCGGCGAGAAGAATGTGGGCAAACATTACCAAATCCATGGGGGCCAAAGATCCCAAAGCGCAGATGCTACGTTTTCATACCCAAACGGGAGGCTCAACGCTTACCGCTCAGCAACCCTTAAATAATGTGGTGCGGGTAACCAATCAGGCCATGGCAGCTGTACTGGGTGGTACACAGTCCTTACACACTAATGGCTTTGACGAAGCCTTATCTCTTCCTACAGAAGCAGCGGCTAAAATAGCTTTACGAACACAGCAGATTATTGCATTTGAAAGTGGCGTAACCGATACCGTTGATCCTCTGGCTGGTTCTTATTTTGTGGAAAACCTTACTGACGAAATTGAAGCCGCCGCACAATTGTATATTGATAAAATTGACGCCATGGGGGGTTCGGTTACGGCTATCGAAAATGGATACATCCAAAATGAGATCGCCAAAGCGGCTTACGACTACCAAGTGGAAGTAGAGGCAGGTAGTCGGATTATTGTGGGCGTGAACCAGTTTACACAAGAGAAAGAAGGCATTACCGATGTGATGAAGATAGACGAGTCTATCAGAATCATACAAACTGAAAAACTGGATGCCTTGAAATCCGAACGGGATAATGAAGCGGTAGCCGAAGCCTTAACTCAGCTGAAAATTGCTGCAGAAGGAACCGACAATTTAATGCCATTTATCCTGACGGCCGTGGAGGCTTATGCAACGTTAGGAGAAATCGCTGATACCCTAAGATATGTTTATGGCGAGTATTAAAATTTTGTTAACAAATAGTTATCCACATAAAAAATTAAGGTTAACCCTGGTATCTTTCTCGTTTTTAGCTACTTACTAAATAGTTAAGAATTAAGTTCGAAATGTTGATAATTTTTTGAATATTCGATATGTCAAAAACGCCTGTTAATAAGGCGCTTAGCGTATCTGTAAACCAACTTATTATCAAGATAGAAAATGGAAAAAACCTGTACTAGTGTGTGGAACAATTGCCTCCATATAATTAAGGATAACATTCCAAGCCAAAGTTTCAAAACTTGGTTTGAACCGATATCCGCATTAAAGTTGGAAGGTACAGTTTTGACTATACAAGTACCCAGTTTATTTTTCTATGAATGGTTAGAAGAACATTATGTTGGCCTACTACGCAAGACGGTAAAAAAGCAGTTAGGTGATGATGGTCGCCTGGAATATAACATTGTGGTAGACCGATCATCCAATAGCGGATCTCCATACACTACAAATATGCCATCAAACGGTAACGGGGCAGAAGCAAAATTACAATCTATGCCTATCCCCATCTCTATTAATAAAGATATCAAGAACCCTTTCATTATACCCGGACTGAAGAAGCTTAATGTAAACCCCCAATTGAACTCTAATTATACTTTTGATACTTATATCGAAGGCGACTGTAATCGTTTAGCCAGGTCGGCTGGTTTCGCGGTAGCCGCAAAACCAGGTGGCACCTCTTTTAATCCTTTGCTTATTTACGGGGGTGTAGGTCTTGGTAAAACACACCTAGCGCAGGCCATTGGCAATGAGATCAAAAGTAGCCTGCCAGATAAATTGGTCATTTACGTTTCTTGTGAAAAGTTCTGTCAGCAATTCGTAGACTCTTTAAAGAATAATACGATTAACGATTTTGTGAATTTCTACCAGGCCATGGATGTCATCATCATGGACGATGTGCATAACTTTGCCGGTAAAGAGAAAACCCAGGATATCTTCTTTCATATTTTTAACCACTTACATCAATCTGGTAAACAGGTAATATTAACCTCAGACAAGGCACCTAAAGATTTATCAGGCCTGGAAGAGCGTTTGCTAAGCCGTTTTAAATGGGGGCTTTCAGCAGATTTGCAGATACCTGATTTTGAAACACGTATAGCCATATTGAGGAAAAAGATGTATGCCGATGGCATTGAGCTTCCTGTAGATGTAGTGGAGTATGTGGCCCACAATATTGATAATAATGTGAGGGAACTGGAGGGGGCAATGGTGTCACTGCTGGCGCAATCTACCTTGAATAAAAAAGATATTGATCTTTCCCTCGCCAAACAAATGTTAAAGAACTTCATTAAAAACACCACCAAGGAAATCTCAATCGAGTTTATCCAGCAGTTGGTTTGTGATTATTTTGAAGTTCCATTGGAAATGGTGAAATCACCCACCCGAAAAAGGGAAATCGTGCAGGCCAGACAGATATCCATGTACCTGGCTAAAAGCCATACCAAATCGTCATTAAAAACCATTGGCGCCTACTTTGGCGGTAGAGATCACTCTACGGTTATATATGCTTGCCAAACCGTAGAGGACCTTATAGATACTGATAAAAAATTTAAAGGATATGTGAACGATATCCAGAAGAAATTGGTGATGAGCTAAAAGGCTGCTTATAAAGCGCCTAATTTTAGCAAACCATAGAATAACGCTGCGGCGTGTAACGCCTGGTCAATCTTATTGTCTTTTAGCAATTGTTTTACCTCTTCAATGGTATATTCTTCCACATTTAAGATTTCGTGTTCATCCAAATGCTGTTCATGCGTTTTTACGCCACCTGTTAACAGGTATGTAAAGGTAACATTAGTGGAAGTTGCAGGGTTAGGATACAGTGTCGTAATAAGCTCTGCCTGGTCAAAAGAATAACCTGTTTCTTCAAGTAGCTCACGTTTAACTGCATCTTCTGGCGCTTCGTCGCCATCAATTACGCCACCAGGAACTTCCAGGGAAACAATATCGGCTGCATGCCGATATTGCCGCACCAGGATAATTTTATTCTCGCGGGTCAGGGCAATTGCATTCACCCAGTTTGAGTATTCTAGCACATAATAGTCGTCTTTAACAACGCCAGTTTGTAATTTCACAGTGTCCACCCTTAAAGTGGCCCACCTTTCTTTCACCAAATACCTTGTTGAAAGTTTCTGCCATTTTAATATTTCCATTACCAACTGCCGCTGCTACCGCCTCCACCGAAACTTCCGCCGCCAAAGCCGCCGAAACCACCGCCGCCTCCGCCGCTTCCGCCACCAAAGCCACCACCAAAACCGCCGCCACTAGAGCGTCCGCCAGTCATGCTGCCTAACAGCATGCCCCAGAAAAGTGCGTCGGAACCACCGCGACTGCCAATAACCCGGCTGCCACCGCCACCACCGCCACCTTTACGGATGATTAAAATGATGACTACAATGATGATGATGATAATTGGAATAGCTGAGGTTTTATCCCGCCCAGCGTTTTTAGGTTTGTCGTTTTTATACTCTCCTTTCGTATAGCTGATAATGGCATCTATACCGGCATCTAAGCCGCCATAATAGTTACCCGTTTTAAAATAGGGTTTAATGTCGTTCTCAATAATTCGTTTTGTATACACATCAGGCAACACACCTTCCATTCCGTAGCCAGTTTGCATAGAAATCTTGCGGTCGCCAAGGCTCACCACAATCATAATCCCTGTATTCTTTTTAGTGCCCACACCCCATTTACGTCCTAGTTCAAGGGCATAATCGTTAATGTCGTAGTCGCCAACGGTCTTTACAATGGCTATGGCAATCTGGATAGAGGTGGAGTCGTCGAATGCAACCAATTTATTTTCCAGCTGCTGGGTTTGCGCTGCAGTCAGGGTGCCCGTATAATCGTTTACTAGTTTGTTAGGTTTAGGTGGAAACTCTTGGGCAAAACCTGTGCCCACAAATAAAACTAATAGAAAAAGCAGGATAGATTTCTTCATTAGTTATTGGGTTTATGATTGTTCATATAAATAATATCATTCGGTATCTCATTAATGTCGTCATGGTTACTCGGGAAAAATATGGCTAATTTTTCACCAACCAGACTAACACCAGCAATAAGTCCTTCGGCAATATTTCCACCAGCAAAATGTGCTTTCATGGCTACTTGCGTCGTTTCCCAAAAATCAGGTGGTACCACTTTGTTAATGCCGCTGTCGCCAATAATGGCAAATTTATGATCTTCGTAAGCCAGGTAGATTAATACGCCGTTATGGAGGCTAGTTTTATCCATCCCCAGTTGGGTGAAATATTTTTGAGCTGTTTCCAGCGCGTCACCCGGACAATGTTTATCAATGGCGATTCTGATTTCCCCCGAAGTTACCTTTTCAGCTTCCTCAATGGTGTTGGCAATCAGCTCTTGTTCTTGTTCATTAAAAAGTGTCATAAATTTTTTGATATAAATAAGGGTAATGGGTTTGTTTAAAACACGCATTACCCTTTAATGTTATTGTAGTTATTGTTAAAATGCTACCGTTGGTGCGTTTTGTGCGCCTGCATCAGCTTTAAATCCAGCTTTCGGACTAAAACCAAAGATGCCTGCAGTTAGGTTGGTTGGAAACGAACGAACTTTGGTGTTATAAACCTGTACCGCATCGTTAAAATCTTTACGTGCTACAGCAATACGGTTCTCTGTTCCTTCTAATTGTGCAGAAAGATCACTGAATTGTTGTGTTGCCCTTAATTGCGGATAGTTCTCTGTTAACACCATCAATTTACCCAAAGCTTGCGTAACCTGTCCTTGTGCAGCCTGAAACTTCGCAATATTTTCTTCGTTTAATTTATCCGGATCAATAGTAATC
Source organism: Pedobacter sp. (assembly GCF_045627485.1). Taxonomy (GTDB): domain Bacteria; phylum Bacteroidota; class Bacteroidia; order Sphingobacteriales; family Sphingobacteriaceae; genus Pedobacter. Next base: position 7,392 of record NZ_JAZQNU010000153.1, read on the forward strand.
TGGCTAGCTTTAGCACGTGCCTCAATTACATTGGTTAAAGTTTCATTCTCAAACTTTGCAGCCCCTTTAACAGTGCTTACCAGATTTGGTATCAGGTCGGCCCGACGCTGGTATTGTGTTTCTACCTGGTTCCATTTTGTTTTCACATCTTCATCCAGTTTCACAAGATTGTTATAGCCACAACCACTAAGCGCGACAACTGCGACAAATAGACCTACTACCATTAAAACTATTTTCTTCATACTTTTTTCTTTAACGTTTAATTTACACAATAGATTGCAATTTCTGTACCTTTGTTACAATTCAGGATAAAAACCTGACAAGTTTTATGCAAAAAGATATTGAAATCAAACTTCTGCCCGAAGAAGTTGGGCATGATGATACATTAAAAAAACTCCTTTCAATCGCGCTAAATACTGATCCTAAGCGCATTCAGGGCTTTAAAATTCTCAAACGGTCTATTGACGCACGTTCAAAACAAGTGATTTACCGCGTACAGGTAAGGGCTTTTATCGACGAACCATTTCTGGCAGAGAAACCAGTTATAAACTATCAAAATGTCAGTAATTGTAAGCATGTGATTATTGTAGGTGCAGGCCCTGCGGGTTTATTTGCAGCTTTACAATGCGTGGAAAACGGTTTCAAACCGATTATCCTGGAGCGTGGCAAAGATGTAAAGCAGCGTAGACGTGACCTGGCCGCCATCAATAAAAACGGCATCGTAAATACAGAATCAAATTATTGTTACGGTGAAGGCGGTGCGGGAACTTATTCTGACGGGAAACTCTATACGCGTTCCAATAAACGGGGCGATATTAACAAAGTTCTCGAAGCCTTTGTGCAACATGGGGCTACCGAAGACATCCTGGTTGACGCCAGACCTCATATAGGAACCAATAAGTTACCACAGATTATTACGGCCATTCGCGAAACCTTGTTGAATGCGGGGGCGGAAGTACGCTTTGATCAGAAGATGACCGACATTCTGGTGGAATTTGGAAAAGTAAAAGGTGTGGTGGTTAATGGAGAAGAGAAGATCATGGCCGATGCCGTTATTTTAGCTACGGGGCACTCTGCAAGGGATGTTTACGAGTTACTTCACAAAAAAAATATCCTGATTGAACCTAAACCGTTTGCCTTAGGTGTGCGGATCGAACATCCCCAGGCTATCATTGATGCCGCCCAATACCATTGCCCTGTGCGCAGCGAATTTTTGCCGCCGGCTTATTATAGCCTGGTAGAACAGGTGGGTAGCAGGGGTGTATTCTCATTTTGTATGTGTCCGGGCGGAATTATCGCACCTTGTGCAACTCATGAGAACGAAATTGTGGTAAATGGCTGGTCTCCCTCCAAGCGTAATAACCCCTTTGCCAATTCCGGAACTGTGGTTCAGGTTACACTTGACGACGTAAAAGGTGACCATCCTTTAAGGATGATGCATTTTCAGGCTGCGATAGAACAACAAGCTTTTGCCCTTGGAGGTGGAAACCTGGTGGCGCCGGGACAAAGGATGGTTGATTTTGTGGAAAAAAGACTTTCCGTGGATTTACCTAAAAATTCGTACTTACCGGGTACTAAAAGCGCGCTGTTGGATGAAACGCTGCCGGCTTTTGTGGCGGAAAGTTTAAGGGGTGCTTTGCCACATTTTGGAAAAAAGATTCGTGGTTATTATACCAACGAAGCAATTTTAGTAGGGGTAGAGAGTCGCAGCTCATCGCCGGTGCGTATTCCCAGAGATAAGGAAAGCTACCAGCACCCACAGGTTGCGGGTTTATTTCCATGCGCCGAAGGTGCAGGTTATGCTGGTGGTATTGTGTCGGCTGCCATTGATGGCATCAACTGCGCTAATGCTGTGAAGAAGTTTCTCTAAACAAACTTTTTTCTAGGCCTGATGTTTGTTTATTGTTAGTACGGTGGGGTCGCTGCGGTGTTTTCTCGCTAGCGATGCGATGCTGCTTGGCAAGATGGTTAAATTTAAAATATAATAGATGAAGCGTACATTAATTATTGGTGCATCTACTAATCCTATGCGTTATGCATACAAAGCTGCGAATATGTTGAAGGGTAAAGGGCACGAGATTATCAACATAGGTATTAAGAAAGGTGCGGTGGCGGGCGTAGATATTGAGTTGCCAGGGAAGATTTATGATGATGTGCATACCATTACCTTATATATAGGACCGCCATTGCAAAAAGACTATTATGATTATATCCTAAAAACCAACCCAAAAAGGGTGGTGTTTAACCCCGGTACCGAAAATGACGAACTGGAGTTGCTCTTGAAAGAGAACGGGATTGAAGCTGAAGAGGCTTGCACGCTGGTTATGTTAGCTACTGGGCAGTATTAAGCAACGGCTAGGCTTGACGTTTGTATTAATAGCTACTTTGCTATTATATATTCCTGGGGCATTAACCTGCTATAAAGATTTTAAAAGAGTAGTTCCAATGGGATTACTCTTTTTTTTTGTTTGGTGAACTTTTTAAGCAGGTTTCTTTTTCCTTTTTTCATGGTGTAGTAGTTACACGAAGCCCTGGTGTAAATCATTACACTTGTAAACCATGTAGTTAGCTCTTTTTATGAAAAACTTAGGTAGAATTATTTTGGGAAAGCAAATATTTTCCTACTTTTGCATCCCGCTTCGGAGGAAGGGAAACAGTGAAAGGGATATAGAGAAGGTTGATTTGAAGAGTTAAAAGTAGTAATGTTGTTCTGAGTTTAAAAAGCTTAACGCTTATTTAAACAAAAGAAAAAA
>NZ_JAZQNU010000154.1:0-7291 GCF_045627485.1 Pedobacter sp.
GTAGGCTTTTAGCCCGACATCGTTTTTTGCAACAGCTGCTACATCCGGACCCCTGCCATAGGCGATCCCCGACCATAAAGTGAGCCCTTGACCGAATTGCAAGCTATAATCGCCAATGACCAGTTTGTTTACCCTGCCCATTTGATAAAGCCCGAGACTAAAGGAGGTGAAGTCAAAACTATAGGCGTTGCTACCACGAAAAAGTTCTTCACCCGCGTCTTTTTTACCCACCAGGGAGATCAGTACCTGTTTATCGTAAGTGTAGCGGTATTTGGTGAGTAATTTTTCCGGACTGCCCAGGTATCGGCTGCCAGGTAACTCCTGAAAGCCACGCTGTTGTTGCAGGGTTTCTGCATAACGGAAAAGCAGGTCGTGATGGCCTTTCTTGAGCAGGTCTTTAAACTGCAGGTTTTGAAAAGCATTATTTTGTTTAAGGGTAACAAAAGGGAGGATGTTTTGAATACTTTGCAGGTCGAAAGCCGGAATGGCCTGGAGTTCGTTAAGGTGCAGCAGTTTGCCATTGTTGGAGAGGTGACTAAAAAAATTACTGATCTGTAGGGGAGACAATAGCACCAGTGTTTTTAGCTCCTCTGGCGTCGTATTGTTTAAATCAATAGGGTGTTTGGCGAAGTGTTCGAGCTGGTCTATGAGTTCGGAGAGGTCAAAATCGGCTGTCAAGTCTGTAGAAAGGCTTTCTACCAAGTCCTTAATGGCTTGTTGCTCCTGGGCATGTACCGGGTAAAATGCAAGAATCAGGAAAAAAAGGGAGAGCAGTGCCCGGGACAGGTCATTAATTGTTGCCATCTTGAATGATTATCGACATTCAAAACAGCGCTATATTAATTGCAATAAAAAATATATTGTATTATTTAGATCTCTTCATTCAGTTTAAGAAGAAAACTCTTTAATTTTTCCAGGGAATCGATGATTTTTTGGTTTTCCTTGATTTCACCGGTATTATTTTTCAGGTGTTCTTTTGCACCCTTTAGGGTGAAGCCTTTATCATCAACCAGGTGGAATATGATCTTTAAATTTTCAATGTCAGCCGGGGTAAATAACCTGTTGCCTTTTTTATTTTTCTTAGGCTGCAGGACATCAAATTCCTTTTCATAAAACCTGATCTGAGATGCATTTACACCAAACATTTGTGTAACCTCTCCCATGCTGTAGTACATTTTATTAATTTCCCTTTCTTTGTATGGCATAGGTTATTATTGATTATAAGCCGATTATGGCATTTATTTAAAGTGTCCAAATGTAAAGGGATTTTAGTAGAATACCGCAATTAAATTTTAAATTTGTTGGATAATACAAGAAGGATGACCGCAAAAGAAATTAGGAGTGCTTATTTACAGTTTTTTGAATCTAAGCAACACCATATCGTGCCATCGGCACCAATCGTAGTTAAGAATGACCCCACTTTGATGTTCACCAATGCGGGTATGAACCAATTCAAAGATTTGTTTTTAGGTGAAGCTCCAATAAAATATAGGAGAGTAGCTGATACGCAACGTTGCCTCCGTGTTTCAGGCAAACATAACGACCTGGAAGAAGTGGGTATAGATACCTATCACCACACCATGTTTGAGATGTTGGGTAATTGGAGTTTTGGAGATTATTTCAAAAAAGAAGCCATTGCCTGGAGCTGGGAGTTGCTGACTGAAGTATATAAAATTCCTAAAGATCAATTATATGTTTCCGTATTTGAAGGAGATGAAAAAGAAGGACTACCACAGGATACGGAAGCTTTCGAGCTGTGGAAACAGTATATAGACGAAGACCGCATCATCCTTGGCAATAAAAAAGATAATTTCTGGGAAATGGGCGACACTGGACCTTGTGGACCATGTTCAGAAATTCATGTCGATTGCCGTTCTGCCGAAGAACGTGCAGCGGTACCAGGAAAGGATTTGGTAAATGCCGACCACCCGCAGGTAATCGAAATCTGGAACAACGTTTTTATGCAGTTTAACCGCTTAAAAGACGGGTCGTTGCAAGAGTTACCTGCTCAGCATGTTGATACAGGTATGGGGTTTGAAAGACTGGTAAGAGTACTTCAGAAAAAGGCCTCGAATTATGATACTGACGTTTTTCAACCCCTTATACAAGTGATTGCTCAGAAAGCTGGCATCGCCTATGGCGCTTCAGAGAAAACTGACATTGCTATGCGTGTAATGGCTGATCATATCCGGGCGATTTCTTTCGTTATTGCCGACGGGCAATTGCCAGCAAACAATAAAGCGGGTTATGTGATTCGCCGGATTTTACGTCGTGCTGTACGTTACGCTTATACCTTCCTTGACTTAAAAACACCTTTCTTAAACGAGCTTGTCCCTGTACTGGCTGAACAGTTTGAGGGAACCTTTAACGAACTAGCCGAACAAAAGGATTTCGTACAAAAGGTAGTGCTGGAAGAAGAGGTTTCTTTTTTAAGGACGCTGGCTACCGGTATACAACGTTTTGAAAGTTATACTAAAAAACAAGCAGACCTCTTACTGGCTGAAAATGCAATTGAAAAAGGAAAAGCTTTCGACGATCCCTGGGTGTATAGTATTGTTAAGGACCAGATGGTGATTGATGGAGATTTTGCCTTTGAATTAAATGATACCTATGGATTTCCGATCGATTTAACCGAGTTAATGGCGCGGGAAAAGAACTGGCAGGTGGATATGGAGGCTTATAACAACGCACTGCTAAAACAAAAGGAACGGTCGCGCGCAGCAACAGCCATTGATACAGGCGACTGGATTATGGTGAATCCGGACTTAGAAACCGAATTTGTAGGTTATGATGACCTTGAGGTGGAGACTAAGCTGATTAAGTACCGTAAGGTTAACGTGAAAGGCAAAGAGCAATTCCAATTGGTATTAAGCAAAACACCTTTTTATGCAGAAAGCGGAGGCCAGGTAGGAGATACTGGACGTATTGAGGATTTCAGCCGCCTGTTTTTTGTGGAAGTGACGGATACAAAAAAGGAAAACGGCATTACTGTACATTTCACTGATACCTTGCCTGAAGACTTGGAAGGCATATTATGGGCTGTGGTGGACGAAAGGAAACGGAGACTATCCCAGGATAATCATTCAGCTACGCATTTATTGCATGCCGCCTTAAAAAAGGTATTGGGACCTCACGTGAATCAAAAAGGTTCCTTGGTTACTCCAGATTACCTGCGGTTTGATTTTTCACATTTTGCAAAAATTACTGACGAAGAACTGGAGAAAATCGAACACCTGGTGAATCTGAAGGTACGTGAAAACATTAAGTTGAAGGAACAAAGGGAAGTTCCGTATGAACAAGCGCTTTCAAGTGGCGTAACGGCATTGTTTGGTGAAAAATATGGGGATTTTGTACGCATTATTACCTTCGATGACCATTATTCGAAAGAACTTTGCGGTGGAACGCATGTGAAGGCCACTGGTGAGATTGGCTTCTTTAAGATTGTTTCTGAAAGTGCCGTAGCTGCTGGTGTACGCCGGATTGAAGCCATCACAGCCGCCAAAGCTGAAGCTTTTATTGGAGAGCAAAGCAAAGAATTGAATGAACTTAAGGCCCTGTTAAAAGGAAATAAGGACATTAAAAGTGCTGTAGTTTCATTATTGGAAGAAAATGCCAGGTTAAAAAAGGAGGCTGAGAGAGCAATTATTGAACAGGCAGCAAGTTTGAAGCATGATATTGTTCATCATGTAAAAACCATTAATGGGATTAACATGATAGCTACCCATCTGGATTTGCCAAACGCAGAGGCTGTTAAAAACCTGGCCTTCTCCATAAAAGATATGGTTGATAATCTAGTTTTGGTATTTACGACTCTTATCGACGATAAACCCGGTATTACGGTGATGGTGTCGGAAAATCTGGTTAACCAAAGGGATTTAAACGCTTCAAAAATGGTTAGGGAACTGGCCAAAGAGATACAAGGTGGCGGTGGCGGTCAGCCGTTTTATGCTACAGCGGGTGGTAAAAATAAAGATGGCCTGTCTGCAGTCCTAGCAAAAGCAGAAGCCATGGTTAATGCTTGCTAACTAGCCGTTTTTCTGCCTAAAAAAAAGGGTTGGATCATTGATAAAATGATCCAACCCTTTTTTATAGCATTATATTAGCTTCTAATAGCGGCCGCTTCCGTGGCCTCTGCCTTTGTTACCGCGATGGTCATCGCCTTTACGTCCTTTATAATGACGGGTGTTATCATTTTTACCCCGTTTTTCGTAAGATTTGTAATATTTCTTATTAGTGTTTCCTCTGTTATTATCATTATACCTGCGTTCAACTACACGAGAACGACTATAACTCTCCCTGCTCGCTAAACGTCGGTTGTTCCCCTGGTTGTAACGAACGGGTGCATATTTATGACTTGCATAACGTTTCTTGTAGTTGTTATGGTGTAAATATGGCCTGTGGGAATTAATGACTACTTTACGCCCATGGTGCAGGTTATAGCCCCTGTATCTTGAAGGTAAATTCTTTGAATGTCGCCAGTTGCCTCCGCTGAAATAAATGAACTTCCGGGTTGGAACATAGTAGTAAGACTCAATTTCCGGAAGATAATAATAATCAACGTAATTGTAACCTCTAGGTCCCCAGTCTGGTTGTGCACCGATGTTAATGTTGACACTAACTTGAGCTTTCGCAGGCTTTACAGACAGCGCTGCAAATCCCAACAAGGCGAATACAATTAATCTTTTCATAACCTTTATCATTTGTGTGTGTAAACCAAAAGTCAAAATACATGCCAATTTTTCAAAATCTGGAACAATATCTATTAAATGCCTGTTTAAGACTATTTTGGTTATATTTGCAAAGAGAACATTTTAAATCTTTGTTAGCTTATAAACTATTAATGAGTACGAATACAATAACCACAGCTTCTGAATTTGAATTGGTATCAGGTTTGGAGATTCACGTACAGCTAAATACGAATACCAAAATATTTTCTTCAGATAGTGCTTCTTTCGGTGCAAAGCCTAATGAGCATATATCTCCGGTATCTTTAGCTTTGCCTGGTGCCTTGCCGAAACTAAATAAGGCGGTGGTTGAGAAAGCAGTTAAAATGGGGCTGGCTTTAAATTGTACCATTAACCAAAGAAATTATTTCGACAGAAAGAACTATTTCTATGCGGACCTTCCTAAAGGTTACCAGATAACCCAGGATAACTTACCCATCTGCCAGGGCGGTTACATTGAGGTAACGTTAGGCAACGGCAGCGTAAAGCGAATTGGCATCAATCGTATCCATTTGGAAGAAGATGCCGGTAAAAGTATGCACGATCAGAATGACCGGTATTCTTATGTAGATCTGAACCGTGCCGGTGTACCATTAATTGAAATTGTAACTGAAGCCGATATCCGTAGTTCAGAAGAAGCTTCGGCATTGCTCACCGAAATGCGGAAATTGGTACGTCACCTTGATGTTAGTGACGGCAATATGGAAGAAGGCAGTTTAAGGTGTGATGCGAATATCTCTATCCGCAAATCTGGAACTACAGCGTTTGGAACCCGTTGTGAAGTTAAAAATCTTAATTCTATCAGAAATGTGCGCCGGGCTATGGATTTTGAATTCAACAGACAGGTAGACGTCGTTACAGAAGGTGGAACCATCATACAGAGTACACTCAATTTTGATGCAGAGAATGGTACTACTTCCCCAATGCGAAGCAAAGAGATGGCCAACGATTATCGCTATTTTCCTGATCCGGATTTGCCGCCAATGGTACTTTCTGATCAATGGCTAGACCGTGTGAAAGCAGCTATGCCTGCATTGCCTAGCCAGATTACGCAAGAGTTAATGGAGAATTATAATATTAGTAATGGCGAAGCCAGTTTGCTGGCTGGTGATGCAGAATTACTTGCTTTTTTCTACAAAGGCGTGGAAGCGGTAAAACATAAGAAAAGCCTGATCAACTGGCTCGTTGGACCAATAAGGGCGTTATTGAATGAAAGAGCACTGTCCATTGCAGCGTATCATGTGACGCCTTTGCAGCTGGCAGAAGTAATTAACCTTTGTGATGACAAAAAAATAACGCAGCAGGTAGCGTTACAACAGCTGTTGCCCGCTATAGAAAATAGCCAGCAATCCAATATCCCAGCTCTGGCAAAATCACTTAACTTGTGGATTGAAGAAAATGACGACGAACTAGAAGGTTTCATTGATGAGGTAATGGCAAAATATCCCGCACAGGTTAGTGCCTATAAAAAAGGAAAAAAAGGGGTATTAGGCCTATTCGTTGGCGAGGTCTTAAAAATGGCTAAGGGAAAAGCAGATCCACAAAAAGTCAATATTCAAGTACAGAAAAAATTAGCATAGCATATGATAAAGAAATTAGCCTATATCGTTGTAGCCAGTATGGCCTTCGTAGCATGTAAAGACAACAATAAATTTGTAATTAACGGGAATTTTGAAAATTCGACCGCACAAAGTAAAGTTTACCTGTACGCTTTAGACAAGGCACAACCAACAGCAGTAGATTCAACAGTCTTGTCTGATAAGGGTGACTTTGTGTTTAATTACCCTTCGGAAGATCCTAACTTTTTTAAAGTATCTATTGGAAACAATGAGTACATGATTATTGCTAAAAATGGTGATGACATTAAGTTGAGTGCCAACTTGAGCGATCCTACCATGAAATACAGCTTGTCGGGTGCAGAAGAAGCTGATAAACTGGAAGCGCTTAATGTGACCAAAAATAAATTTATGGCGAAAATTGAAGCTTCGATAGCGAAGCGGAGAACAAGAATCGTGTAAAAAAACTTATTATCATGAATTTTTAGAGGTTCCCTAATCTTCTTGAATTTTTAGAGGCTTTCTCTCAATTATGGGTGGTCATGGATTTGCGAATTTCGGATTTGCATGAGGGCACAGTGGGGCAGGAAGCAGAGGGGATTTTCAGTCGAGAAACAGGTGCCACGAAGGACCGTTTTTTGTGTCGAAAAATCGACAGCAAAAGGCGGAATTTTAACATTTCAAATTTTAACATTTCCGAGATTAGTATCGAACTCAGTTCTTACTCACTCCTTACCCAAATGTTAAAAGTGGCTTTGCATGAAAAATCGCTTTTAACATTTCGGCGGCTATGGATTCCTGTAGCAAAAAGACTCGGATTAAAGCATCCAAGCCGGCAGGAAAATTCCGAGAATGGACACCCCGCAGAACATCCTCAAGAACGGGGCATGACTCTTTCAAATAGGTCGTGCCTTCTTTTGTCGTAGCATTGTCGTCGAAAGCATCAAGGCAACATATAGCGCCCGCAGCAAGCAGTACAAGTCGGAGGCCAAGCGGTCTTAGGAAGACAAT
>NZ_JAZQNU010000155.1:0-6152 GCF_045627485.1 Pedobacter sp.
AAGAAACGCTTCTACCTCTTTGAAACTAACGGTTTCTTTTTCGCCTTCGGTCAATTGAGCCTGCACGGTTAACCATAAATCCGCCAACCCAAAAATAGAACTGGCCACTAGCGGATAACCCATGGTGACGTTAAGGTCTAAAGGGAAAGTTGTTCCTCCATTTTGGTACTGCGTAGGAATGGTTTGTAAAACCGGGAGCAGCAAACTCTCATCCGCAAGGATAATAGCCATTTTACCCGGTTCATCGTTGGCACTCAACTGTGGATAATCCTTTGCTAAAGCCGACTCCAGTATTTTAGCTTGTGCCGTTTGGCCCTGCGTCTGGTATACATCGATGGATTTAACCGAACTCTTAATTAAGGGTCTGCTAGCCCCTAAAGTATTGATTAAACCCGTTTTCTCAAGGTTCTTACGTAAAAACAAACCCGCTTCCTGAGTTTTGTCGTCTATATAATAACTGTCGGTATCAAAATAAAATAATGCCCTGTCTTCCTGCTGCCAGCGTTTAAATACCCTGGCTTCAGCCTGAGTCAAAGCATTAAAACCGACAAATATCAATTTACCCTGAGCAAAACTGTCGGTGAAATCAGGAAGTGAAGCCGTTCCTTCTGCCAGCTGCCGATACACCTGCCCCATGGTAATCATGCCTTTTTCTTGTAAAGCGGCATGGTAACTGCGGTATAAAGTTGGCATGCGACGCCACATTTTTATAAATTGCTCCTGCTGTTTCTTTTGCTGCCCTTCATTATAAGACTTCCAGAAATCTTTTAAAAATTGCTGCTGCTCATCGGTCAGGTAATCGAACTGAAAATCAATCTCTGCAATATCTTCCAGTTCCTGAAACAGCTTTTCAGCATTAACCAAGTCGTTATCAATTTGGGCAAAGTCGCCAAGAATAATCCTGGCAATGGGATAAAACTGATGCAGCGCCATCCCCGAACTTCCTTCTTCGATCAGCAGTTTATTAAATTGCTGGAACAAGGTAAAGAACTGGGTATAGGTATCTGCTACCTTTAAATTGGTAGACTGAGCAAAAAACTCCTGTATGGTAAAAAAGGAAGGGCTCCAGAAAGGCTTCTGGATAATATTAGCAAGATGGCTTTGTAAATAAGCTGCCGGACGTTTATTGTTAAATATGATGGCGGAATGTTGCAATTGACCATCAAACCGCATCACTAAATCTTCAGCTACTTCTTTTAAAAATGGTTTCATATCGGGTATAGATCGGGTATTGCTGGTTAAACTGCTTTTAACTTACCGGTTACGGCATAAAACAAATAGGTGGTTACTTGTGGGTAGCCCATGGCTAACAGCAGACTTTTATAATGCGCCACCTGTTCAATGTGCTTATCACTTTCTTCGAGCGTAAATTTATAGTCTATAACGATTACCCCGTTGTCCTTTACCAATACCTTATCAGGGCGGTAACTTTTGCCCTTTTCATCAATAATGGTTTGTTCGGTTAAGCTGTATTTGGTATCACGCAACAACCTTTGCAGCGCTTCGTTTTCCAATACAGCCAATGCGCGTACTTTTAAGGATTCCAGTTCTTCCAGTTGAAACAAACCTTCGGCATGCATATTATTTAATACCTGGTCAACTTCTTCCTTATAAGTTGCCCTTGCCAGCACTTCGTGCAAAATACTACCGGTACGGCCGGCATCGGGACCAATAAGTAACTCCAGGTTCTGGCGTTTTAAACTGGCATCAAATATTTTACTGAGGCGGTTAGATACCGGGTATTCCTGTAATTCCACTACGCGTTTCTGTTCTGTTACTGAATCTTTGCTTAAAACCGGCTCGTCTAAAATATATTCTTCCTCGTGGCTTATCTGATCGCCGAGCGAACGGATAAGCAAATCGCCAATATTGGTCATGGAATCCGCTTTTTTCCAGGGTGCACTGATATAAAGGTATTCTTTAGAACGTGTGGTGGCTACGTACAACATGTTTAGCGCATCCATATTATTATAGAGCAGCTCTTCGAAGTACGACGTTGCAACCGTAGAGTTGCCGAGTTCTTTATTGTATTTTAAAGGAATGCTGTTTAACAGGTGATAAGGTGTACCCGCTGCAGGTACCCAGAAAATACTATTTGTTTTGCCGTTAATGTCCCAGTTGCAAAAAGGGACCATGACCGCTTTAAAGGCAAGTCCTTTTGATTTATGGATGGTAACCACTTGCACGGCGTCGGCACTGTCTGATGAAGGTAAGGTTTTCTTAACACCCTCTTCTTCCCAATAGCGCAGAAAAGCAGTAATCCCTTTCTCGCCCTGACGGGCAAAGTTGCCAGCAAAGTCGCGTAAAGCAAATAAATAAGGCAAGTGTGCTGTCATGGAGTTCAACCCATAGGCTTCTATAATTTTCTCGAGCAGCTCCGGCAAGGGTTGCTGCATCCAGTGTTGCCAGTTCAGGCACAAATCAGGGGGCAATACCTCGGTAAGCTGGGAAAGCTTCTTATACTTCAGTCCAAAATAATGATGCGTGGATACTTCCCTTTGTTGCAAACGATTATACAGGCTAATGGCATTGGCTTTATATAAGGCAGTATTATCAGGCAAACCGGCCAGAATCTGCATAGTATTTAAAATCAGTTTCACTGCACTATTATTGGCAATTAATAGAGCCTCGCCGGAGATCACGTTGATGCCATTTTCCAACAGCGCTTTCACCGCAGCAATAGCTTCTGAATTTTTGCGTACCAATACGCAAATGTCTTTCCGTTTGTATTTTTTTACTTCCAGGAGCCAGGTAATTTCTTCCATCATTTTCTGAATGGCCAGTTCAGTGAAAGTAAGCTTAGCCTCTCCTTCGTCGTTTTTAAGCACCAGGCACTTAATCGTTCCCCCTTTTAAGGTTTTCGGTGTTGTTTTTTGTGTAGCACCGGCATAAACATCATTAATAATGTGGTCAAAACCCTGGTCTGTCCACCAGCCTTGAATATCATTGCTGGTTTCTTGTGCTGCAATGGTTTGGTTTAACTGCAATTGCAGCAACTGGGGCAATTGTTTGTATAAATTATTGTTAAATTCTATGATGTTATCCGTACTCCTGTAATTTTCTTCCAGGCTGTCGTCCATAATATGGTGTGCCCCCAGATCTGTCTTTGCCTGCTGGTGCAGGATATTCCAATCGCCATTACGCCAGCGATAAATTGACTGTTTGGTATCACCTACAATTAAATGGTCGATCAATTGCTCACTTGGCGCTGCCATGGCATTGCTGAGTAACGATTTGAAACTGCCCCATTGGTTGGAAGAGGTATCCTGGAACTCATCGAATAAGAAGTTTTTGTAGAAACTTCCCATCTTTTCCCAGATAAAGGAAGGGTTGTCATCAGCATCGTCGGTAATGCCTTTAAGTATATTCTGTGCATCGCTGATCAGCAAATTCGGACTTTCATCACGGTAGCTTTTTAGCAATGCGGCCATTTCCTGCATCAAACGTAGATAATAGAGATTTTTACTAAAACCTTGTGCCAATACATATTCTGCCAAACCATCCTGGTAAAAGGAGAGCAGGTTTTTTAAAACCGGATTTAATTCCTCATACAGTGTACTGCTTTTTCCTTTTTGCAGCCACTCATCGGGTTCATCTATGAGTTTTGCAAATTTAGGTATAACTGAAATATCGCCATTAACCACTTTCTGCAGGTTATTTAATGGGGAACGTGATTTTCCTTTTAGTATGCTCGGATCGATATCCAATACCTGGTAAATCTCCCAGGCATCTTTAGCCTGCTGGAGCAGGGTGCTTTCAAATAAATCGATACGCTGGCGGGTAAGCACTTTATAATCGTTAAACAGATCATCAAGGTTAACCATCTGGCTTAAGGTTTCCATTGCCTTTTCGAAAGGCTGATAACGTTCCTTAAAAATTTCGCTGGTCAATTCAAGCAGCTCCCGGCGGTAGTTCCAGCTTACATTATTTTGTATGCGGTCTTTTGCCAGGTTAATGATCCATTGCAGCAATTGCGGCTGCTCATCCAGGGCCTTATCAAGCTTATCGGCAAGCTCATTTTTGACCTTATCATAATTCATTTCCAAACCATACCCTGCATCTAAGCCAAGCTCGAAAGCGAAACCACGGATCACCTTCTGCACAAATCCGTCAATGGTGCTTACTGAAAAGCGACTGTAGTCATGCAATATCCTGCGGTAAATGTGATCTGCCTGGTTCTTCAGTTGTTGCGGATTTAAGTGAGGATGCGCCTGTAACACTAACTTCCTATAGTCGTTAATTTTATTACTTTCGTCACCCGTGGCTAAACCCCTTAACACTTCCAGAATCCTGGATTTCATTTCCTCTGTAGCCTTATTGGTAAAAGTAACGGCCAGGATTTCGCGGTATTTGGTTTCGGCGCTAAACAACAGGATCAGGTAGTGGACGGTTAAACTGAAAGTCTTTCCTGAGCCGGCAGAAGCCTGAAGAATTTTTAAAGGTTTTGGCATGAGCGTCAAATTATCGAAAAAGAATTATTTGGTAGCAATAAAGGTATTAATATTTAAACGCAAAAAAGGCCAGCTTCCTGTAAGCCGGCCTTTTTTGCGTTTGTTATAGCAGGTTACAAACCATCGCTATATTTAAAAAAGTTATTCACTGTTACAGGAAGTCTTCCGGTGGCAATCAATTTATTTGTGAACACTTTAGCAGCAGCTTTCTGCATAAAATCTTCTTTCTGGTAAGCAATTAACAAGGCTTTGCTATTTTCAAGACCCGGCCATTGCGATAAGTTATATGGGTTAGCAAATACTGCAAGGGCAGCATTTTTATTAGACATGTTTTTGATAAACATTTTAAGGTCTGCGCTTAACACCATGCCATTTGACGGACGTGTACGGGAGTCGTGTATACCAATAATCACCTGGTCAAATAAATTCAGTTCTCTTAATACCCTGGCAACTGCATTGGCATTTGCATTTTTATCTAGCGTAAAAAACACCGAGTTTTTATAATGAGCACCTAGC
The DNA here is from genome assembly GCF_045627485.1 of Pedobacter sp. GTDB lineage: Bacteria > Bacteroidota > Bacteroidia > Sphingobacteriales > Sphingobacteriaceae > Pedobacter. The sequence continues at coordinate 4,968 of NZ_JAZQNU010000155.1, forward strand.
TCCTTTTGAAAGGTGGTTACTTTAGGTGTACCAATACTAATGATAGCAGTTCTTTTACCCTGTGCTAAAGATTTAATATAATCTCTTCCTCTCAGTAAGGTCATAGAAGCATCGGCAAGTTCCTGTACTAAAGCATGGCTTTCCGGGCGATTTACCTCAGCTGCTACATTTTGTTCGTTAAGTGAATCCCTATGGTTTAGGCCTGCATAATATTTAGCCATAAGGATCTTTCTAACACTTGCGTCAATTTGATCCATGCTAATTCTTCCTGAACGCACTGCTTTACGTACCAATCGAATGGCACGTTCACTGTTCTGTGATATTTCAAGAATGTCGTTTCCGGCAATAATGCCCATCACATCAGCCTCCCCGTCTTTAAAGTGTTTAACCACACCTTTCATTTCCATCGCATCAGAAATAATCAAGCCTCTGAAACCTATTTCTTCTTTTAAAAGGCCTGTTACAATTGGCTTAGATAAAGTAGATGGCATGTTAGGCGTATTATCTAAAGAAGGAATATTCATGTGTGCGATCATCACTCCAGATGCACCTTGCATAATTAACTCACGGAAAGGGTAGATTTCAAGGCTATCCAGTCGTGCTTTTGTGAAATTAAGTTGAGGAAGATCGTAATGTGAATCCACATCAGTGTCTCCGTGGCCAGGGAAATGTTTAATGCTGACTAATAATCCGCCATCCTGCATACCTTTCATATAAGCCGCAGCTTTGGTAGCCACATTGAATTTATTTTCCCCGAATGAGCGGTAATTGATTACCGGGTTCTTTGCGTTATTGTTTACATCAACAACTGGTGCCAGGTTCATGTGCATCCCAATGCGTTTATAATCCTTCGCCACTTCCAGGCCCATCTTATAAATAAGATCTGTTCCCTGAATAGCGCCTAATGCCATTTGGTAAGGGTAAGAAATGGTACTGTCCAGGCGCATACCTAAACCCCATTCGCCATCATTGGTCATTAACAAAGGTACTTTCGCAAGTTTCTGGTATTTGTTGGTGAGTATGGCCTGGCGCCCCGGCCCTCCCTGGAAAAACACAATCCCTCCGATCCTTTCTTTTTGGATTACACGTCCGATAGAATCTTCATATGCTTTTGTCGAGTTCGTTAATCCTCTTACAAAGAACATTTGTGCAATTTTGCTTCGTCGGTTTAATTTATTAAAAACA
>NZ_JAZQNU010000156.1:0-4569 GCF_045627485.1 Pedobacter sp.
CTTCGTTCAAATGGGCTTTGGCACCAGTCAGGTTTTAGGCATCCCTATTGGGTTGTACCTTGCCGGAATATGGAGCTGGGAAGCACCCTTTTGGATGATTGCAGGGTTAGCAACCATTGTAGCTGTAATTATCCTGGTTAAACTGCAACCTGTTACCGCACATTTAGGCGTGAAACGAAAAGATTCAGTGATTAAACATTTATGGAAAGCGGTGGTCAAAAAGAGACACCGTACCGCTTTTACCTCCACAGCATTATTGTCTATCGGGGGTTTTATGATGATGCCATTTGCCAGCGCTTTCGCTATAAATAACCTGCATGTTACCAACCAGGAGTTGCCGGTCTTGTTTATGGTGTCGGGTGTTAGTTCACTTTTAATCATGCCAATGATTGGACGACTAAGCGATAAAATAGACAAGTTTAAGATTTTTATGATCGCTTCGATCTGGATGATGTTGATGTGTGTAGTTTACACGAATTTATCGGTTACACCTTTTTGGATCGTAGTGGGCCTTAACGTATTGCTTATGATGGGGATCATGAGCAGGGTGATCCCTTCATCGGCCTTAACCAGTGCTGTTCCGGATATGGAAGACCGTGGCGCATTCATGAGTGTTAATTCCTCATTACAACAGATTGCTGGTGGCGTGGCGGCTACCGTGTCCGGGCTCATTGTAGTGCAAAAAACCAGCACTAGTCCATTAGAAAATTATAATATCGTGGGCTATGTGCTGGTGTTCATTTCATTGCTTTCTATTGCACTGATGTACCGGGTGAGTGTATTGGTGAATCCAGCTAAAAGCTCGCTCTAATTTCTCTACGCCTAAAAGATTTGCTGGTTGGTCATTTTATAACGAGGGTCTTAAAGTAAAATAAAAAGGGGCCTCCTGATCTTGATGACGCTGATTTTTCACGATTTCAGCAGCAAGGGTACCCATTAATTGAAAATCGGTTGAAATGGTCGTAATTCCATTAAGCAGAAATTTTTTAAGTGGGGTTTCATTATAAGATATTACGCCTACATCAACCCCCATCTTAAGGTCTGATGAAATAATACGTTCGATCAAAACAACTAGGTCGTCTTCCATTAAGTTGATAAATACTTCCCCTACCATTATAGGCTCGGTTTTTACATCATTAACCACTTGGTGATTAAAGGCAAATTGTTGGCAGAATCGCGTAAAACCATAGATGATTTCTTTCGGAAAATATCCCCGCTTTGGAAATATCAATTTCAAAGTATGATATTTAGTGAGCACTTCTTTCGCCTCTGTGAGTGCTCTGTAAATATCCTTTTCAAAATTCTCATAAATGGCAGAATAATGTCCGTTTACTCCCTGGACCTTTTTGTCTATTAAAATCAGTTTATCTTTAGGCAGGGTATTAATAATTTGAGCGGCGTCTTCGCCCCCCTCAACAAAATGCGGAATAATAACATAATGACTATAGTCTGTCCGCTTGTTTTGAATAAGCCTTTTAAAGATTTTGAAATCATTATTGTATATGTAAAAATCGATTAAAGCATGCTCTCCAAGGGCTTCGGCAAAAGAATCATAGATAATCTTTTTGTGAACAGACAACTTGTTGAATAACAAAAAGATCTTAATTTTCTTTTTAAAGTCCGTTTGTGCGATATAATATCCTTTTCCCGGAACCGAAACGATAACGCCTTTTTTCTTTAAATACTTATACCCTTTTTCAGCAGTGTCTCTGGATATTTCGAGTACGTAACTTAATTCATTAATAGATGGTAAGATATCATCTTTAACTAGCTTGCCGTCTTCGATGGCTTCCAAAATTGAATCACTCAACTGCAAGTATTTCGGGGTGGCAGAATACTCGTCTACACGTATCAGGTTAATAACATCGTTGGACTTCATGTTTATTTTGATTTACGGATTTTAGTATTATTTAATCACAGTTATGCCATTTGGTGCGTCAATAACGGAATTTATGCGGCCATCTGCCATTTTAGTGTGTTTTATCTTTACAATACCAAAAGGCGTGGGGAATGTTCCTTCAACAAATTTCAGGTCGCCTAAATGTGGATCTATTTTTAATACTTTACATCCCGGTTCCATCACTTTTACGCCTAATACATGTTGTGTTAACCAGGAAGTTGGTCCAGATGCCCAGCCGTGAGCAAGGCTATGCCTTAACTTTTTGTAGCTATGTGCGCCATATGCAGCATGAATATCAATTTTCCCTTTAGGAACTAGCTCATCAATCCGGGCCGCGTTTTCCATCCACTGCTCATCAAAATCTTCCCAGAAAGTAGTTGCCCCCATATCGAGCATGCCGCCCCAGTAAGTTCTGATGTTATCGATTGCGCCCTGATAGTCTCCTGCCTTTGCTTTAGCCTCGAGCATGTAATAACCATAAAATGTAGAAAAGTCTTTTGTGCCACCTATTGCTATGACCTCACGATTGGCCTTCTCTGCAGGAATTAAGTCAGCCAGAGCAAGGAGCGCAGCCGCTTGCTTATTTCCCCCGGCATCTGGTGCTCCTTTTCGTAACCTTTTTACTGCGGCTTCACATTTTTTTGCTGTTTCAAGGTCACCCAGAATTCGGCACAACTCGGCTCCGTCGGTAAGCGTCATCACCATCATGGCTTGTAAACCTGCATGAACCGCTGGTTTGTTTGAAAATGTTGGCCAATCCATAAAACGCATACCGTCAAGATCTTCCTTATTTCCTTTAATTTTTCCTATCAATTGGTTAAGTAAGGCTACTAGATAATCTTGTTGTTTTTCTAAATAGGTTAAATCGCCCTGGTATAAGAACCAATCCCGCTGGATCCTGATCCACCACATGGAATATGAACTAATACCGTTCATCCAAGCTGGAAGCGGGGTAACCTCCTTTATCAGGTCTAAGCTTTGCGGTACGATCTCATTAAAGCCAAAGACTGTATTAATGGTCATAACTTCAGGATGCATATCGCCTACCCACACTAAACGATCCCTTTTTATGCCATCCCATAAATATTGCTGCATATTTAGATGTACTGTATAAGCCCCCGTTGCCCATACCTGGTTGAGACGCTCATCATTACTGCGAAATGAACCGGCATAAGGAATGTCTCTGAAGGTAAAAATAGCACGAGCTTCCTTTAACAAAAGCGTAGAATTAGCGTCCACGAGATCGATTCTTACAAAGCGAAAGCCAGTGTTTCCAAGTTCCAGTCCCCCTAACCATGGTAAGTCGATTACTAAATCACGAATGGCATGGTCATTTGTTGCCCCTGTTAACGTATCAATATCGGCCATTGCTTCACTTGCAGATTCACCGAAACGAATTCTTACTTTCACGGGCGCGTTTTTATCCATCATTCCAGTCACAAGCTGAAGGCCCCCATGAAGCTCTTTCCCGTAATCTAGCAAGATGCCCGGCTTAACGGTATCATCACTTTTTAGCATGACTAGATCTTTATTTACCAGTTCTGCCTGTCCGTTCCCAGGCTTGAGAATATTTTCTGCACCATGAATGTATTTACCAGTGTCATCTGATTTCCATAGGATTTTTTTAGGAGATAAAAAGACACGGGATCGTGAATCTTTCGCTGCATTGGTAACTGACAGGTGATTAAAAACGGGAGATAACTGTGCACACAACATCGTTGCATTCAATAGTAAAATCGCTAGTAAAATGAGGTTTCGTTTCAATGTTCAAAAATTAAAAATCTTCAATTATACAATTTGGCAGTTTAATATTTAAGGGTCTGGATAGATACCGGACCTTTTAATCCGGAAGGGGTCAATGGACTTTTCGAATGGTAAGGATTTACGCTGGTCCAGGTCTTTCTTTCTGTAAGGGGTAACTTACTGTCGCCAATCAGCCGGTTCACCCAAGTGTTAACTACGCTTACTTCCAGCGTATTATGCCCGACTCTGATGGCGTCCGTAATATCAACCTTCCATGGGGCAGTCCATACACCGCCAACATCTTGACCATTTACTTTTACCTTTGCCATCACACTCACATCCCCAAGGTCAAGTAAAGTACGCTCACCATCTACCTTTCTTTTAATCGTAAACTTATTGTGATAGGTAGCCGTCCCTGAATAGTACTTAATGTTCTCCTCTGGCCGTGATGTCCAGTCTACAAGGTTTTCGAAAATAACGTCACTTTTAGTTGCACTCTTATTCGCATTAAAAGTCACCTTCCAAGGAGAAGAGATTGGAACAGAGGTGTTGTTTTCAGGGAAATTACGACCCATAGGCCTGTCATCTACTATACCCTCTCGAAACACTACAAACAGACTTTGGAGAGGTGCAAGCTGAAGAGGTACACTGGTTGCATCTTCGATCTCCGTAAATTCAGGTAATTTCCGGGTCTGGCCTGTAACAGGGTCCCATATCTCAGGCTGTTTTCCTTTTACCCTAAATTCCCCATTAAAAACTCGTGCTTGTTCACTTTGATTACTAACAAAGTAAATATCGGCTGCGGAGGTCCTTCTATGAATGAACAGTAATGAGTCCTGCCCTGAAACATGGAAATCCGCACGCACACCTAACTTGTCCAATGCTGTCTGCATATCCATGTTTGTAAATACTCGTCCTTTCCCCTG
>NZ_JAZQNU010000157.1:0-5794 GCF_045627485.1 Pedobacter sp.
CTACGATCCGACTTAGCAGAACCAATGTGCCTACCCAGGATGTGGGAAGTATCAACCTTGGAACCTTGAATCAATTAAACGATTCTAATGCGTCTCAAAATGCCCTTCAGTCGCTGTTTGGAAGATTAAATTACAGCTTCAAAGAGAGGTATCTTTTAGAAGGTAACTTTCGTTATGATGGGTCGTCCAGATTTGACAAAGCACTGCGTTGGAACACCTTCCTTTCAGGTTCTGCCGGCTGGATTTTCTCTAAAGAACGCTTTTTTGAACCACTTGCCCGGTTTATAGAATTTGGTAAGATAAGGGCTTCTTATGGAACACAAGGAAATGATAAAGTGGGTTCCGATTTTGCTTATCTCGCTGCCATTGGCTCGGTTGCTACAATGCCTATTGGAAACGTCATCACAGTTGGATACCGACAAACCGGTATCCCAAATGCTTTGCTTACCTGGGAATCTGTGATTAAAAAAGATATCGGTATTGACCTGACGATGCTAAATAATCGCTTGAGTGTAACTGCCGATTACTATCACAATACAACGAATAACATTTTGCTAGAGGTGCCTCTGCCAGACGTTTTAGGAACCGGGTATCCTCCTCAAAATGCCGGTAAGGTGGAAAATAAAGGTTGGGAATTCCAAATGGGATGGAAAGACAATATCAACGAATTCACTTACGGTGCCAATTTCAACATCTCTGATGTTAAGAATAAAGTACTCAATTTAGGTGATGCGCCAGCAACAATTGCCGACCGTGTGAGAATGGTAGGCTATCCTATTGATGCTTTCTACGGATTTATTGCTGATCGTATCAGTCAGGTGTCTGACTATACTTATGATGCCGGAACTAATAAGTACACGCCTAATTTTCCATTTGATTCCAGTTATCCGATGCAGCCTGGCGATATCATGTTTCGTGATTTAAATGGAGATGGAAGAATTACGCCGGCCGACGATCGACAAGTAATTGGCAACGCAATACCAAGATACACTTACGGTTTTCGAGGAAACTTAGGTTATAAAGGCATAGATTTCAGTTTCTTCATCCAGGGTGTGGGTAAAGCAGACGGATTGATTACAGGTGGTGCACGCCATGCGTTGATCAACGACAGCTCAAATCCACAGGCCGTTCACATGGATAGATGGACACCTGAAAACACAGGTGCGTCTTATCCGCGTCTAGCATACGGCTACAGTTACAACCAAAGGTTATCTACCTACTGGTTGGAGGATGCGTCCTATCTTCGTGTGAAAAATGTCCAAATGGGCTACACGTTCCCAAAACGCTGGACAGAGAAGCTCCATGTCGACCGACTTAGGTTTTATGCGTCGGCTGATAATTTGTTCACCAGCAGTGATTATTTCTATGGATATGATCCCGAAACGCCTGTCGCATCAGGAGGATTTTACCCACAGGTCAAAACTTTTATTTTCGGTTTAAACATTAATTTTAAATAAGATGAAGAATCAATTCAACTATATAATGATTTGCGTTGTGCTGCTGTTCACGTCCTGTCGAAAGGACTTCCTTGACCGCGCTCCGCTGGACACCATCTCCGACGAAACTTTCTGGAAAACTGAAGAACAGTTATTACTGGCGGTAAATGGCTTGTATGCGAATATTAAGAACAGCAACACTGTTGCTCTAGATCAGATGGGTGATAATAGCATTAATTCCACTACAAGCGATAGCTACCGTATCTTTAGCAGTGGAAACTTTGGTGCCGATTTAGCATCTGTTGATGCAGAATGGCGAAGTCAGTTTGCAGGAATTCGTCAGTGTAACGTTTTTCTTGAGAATTATAATAAGGCTACCGATGTAAGTCAAACGAAAAGAGATCAGATGGCTGGCGAGGCAAAAACCATCCGCGCGTACATGTATATGAACCTTGTTTGTTATTTTGGTGATCTGCCAATTGTTACCAAGCCCTTGAATATTGATGAATTATATGAGCCGAGGCGTCCTAAAAAAGAAGTCATCGATTTTATATTGAATGAACTTGAAGAAGCTGCGGCAATGATGCAAAAAGCACCACAAACAGGCCCAGCGTTAGGTAGACTAAGTAAAGGCGCAGCACTTGCTTTTAAATCCAGAATTGCACTGTTCGATAGTCGTTGGGCCGTTGCAGAGAAGGCTGCTAAAGATGTAATGGAATTGGGTGTCTACCAATTGTACACTACAGGGAAGCCAAAGGTAGACTATAATAACTTATTCAACTATACTGGTAAACTCTCGAATGGTGCCAATAAGGAAACAATTGTTGCACGTATTAATCTTGCAGACGTCAGTATGCATAATATCAGTCGCGAATCGCAGGTGCCAGATCAGGCGTCACGTTACAATCCGACAAAATCCCTGGTTGATTCTTATTTATGCATCGATGGTCTTCCCATCGAGAAGTCTCCTCTTTATAAGGAGAATACGTATGCTGCCCTTTTTGAAAATCGTGACCCACGCATGAAACAAACCATTCTCGCCCCAGGTGCAGAGTGGGGTGGAAGACGTGATGGCAATCCGAGTAATACCGATCAACGCATCTTTACCGCGCCTAAGTTTGTTTCTGATAAACTAGGATCTGTAACGATAACCGGTTTCTATTTTACAAAATACGTAGAGGTAAGTACGGTTTCACAAGTATCGAGAGATCAGAATGACATCCACGTCATACGTCTAGGTGAAATTCTCCTTAATTACGCGGAAGCAAAAATGGAGCAGGGAACGCTCACCCAGACGGATCTGGACCTTACGATTAATAAATTGCGTGATAGGGTAGGAATGAAGAATATGGTCATTACAGAATTAGCTGCCAACAATCTTGATCTTCGAACTGAAATAAGAAGAGAACGTCGTGTCGAGTTGGCCCGAGAAGGACAACGCTGGTACGATATCATCCGTTGGCGCCAAGGCAGCCTGCTCGCACAAGATGTGAAGGGAATGAAAAAATCACTCGCGTTAGTGCCTGCCCAGGTTAGTAATATTGCTGCCGATCCTAACGGTAATATCATTGTGATGACAGGCAGACAGTTCGATGAAAACAAGCATTACCTTTGGCCTGTACCGTTAACTCAACTACAACGTAACCCGGCGCTTACCCAAAACCCCGGTTGGAACTAATCACATTAACATGAAAAACAATTTAAAATTATTACCCTTGTTTGCGGCAACACTGTTGCTGCTAAGCTGCGGTTCGAGGGAACTGTTACGTTCCCAGTCGTCAAATACGTTAACTGTAATGTCTTACAATATTCACCACGCTAACCCCCCGTCTATTAACGGGAAGATTGATTTGGATGCCATTGCGAAAGTAATAAAGGATCAGAACCCTGATCTGGTGGCGCTTCAGGAGGTGGATGTAAACACTATCCGCTCCGGCAAAATCAATCAAGCAAGTTTACTCGCTGAAAGGCTGGGGATGAACTTCTTTTTTGCGAAAGCTATTGACCATGAAGGGGGCGATTATGGTGTTGCTATTTTGTCTAAACACCCCTTAACAGAGACAAAAATTCACAGGTTGAGTTCTGATCCTGCAACTAAAGGCGAGCCCCGCGTATTGGCAACTGCGCTGATCAAACTACCTGGTAACAGGCATATTCGCTTTGGTAGTACCCATTTGGATGCACAAAAAAACGATAATAACCGATTATTACAGGTCGTTGAAATTAATTCAATTGCAAAGGCAGAGGGTTTACCTTTTATTATAGCAGGTGATCTGAATGCGACGCCTGAAAGTGCAACCATTCACCTCCTCGATCAACAATTTATACGGACTTGTGAGCAGTGTGAGTTTACTATTCCTGTAATCGAACCTAAAAAGACCATAGACTTTATCGCATTCGGCAAATCAAGCCCATTTGAGGTGGTCTCGAATCGGGTCATCCCTGAGCATTACGCATCCGATCATCTTCCCGTTGTATCTGTGCTTAAATTTAAGTAACACCTAAAATCCCCTTCATTGGGGATTTCTTTTATACCTCACATGGAACTATACTTGCCAATTTTCTTAATTTTTAGCATTTTAGATGATAGGGCTGCCTCAACGATTAAGAGCACCGTTAGTACATAGTTATGAGAAATATTTGCCTTCCGAAGTCGGAGTTGAAAATAATCATCTAGTGATAGAATTAAACAACGGAGAGACAAATACATAAACTTAATTTTGAATATTAAACAGCGTAAAATTGATGTTAAAAAGTTTACTTCTCCTAGCTTTATTAAGAAGTAAGGAACACGCATGGCAACAGTGCTTATCAAACTATGCCTAAACACCGGTCAATCAGCAAATATGTGTTTATTTGTATATTTGTCGGTCAATGGCCAGTGAATTTAAACAAATCGTTAAACAGGAACTCAAGCTTTTATTTCAGTTAAAAAAGACAGAGCGGCTATGGCATATTCCAGTGCTGGCGTCTTTATGCACAGGACTTCCTTTATTAATGGGGTATGCAATTGGTCGGCTTGATTATGGCCTAATAGCCTGCCTCGGTGGCCTTGTAATTTTATACATGCCTTCTACGAAAATGGAAGATCGCATGGTCACCTTATTGCTTTGTGCTTTTGGGTTTGTGCTCAGCTTTACCATCGGCATCGTTTTTAGTTTTAATGGTTATCTGTCAGCATTAGTTTTAGGCTTTTTTGCATTCGGAATAAACTGGGTTACTAATTACTTCAAGCTTCGACCTCCCGGAAGTTTCTTTTTTATTATGCTGGCTTCGATGGCAATTTGTATGCCTTTCGATTTAATCAATATCCCCACTAAAATAGGTTTGATTGCTTTAGGGACCATGTTCAGCTGCCTCTGTGCTTTTTTTTACAGTTTATATATTACAAAAAATTACGTCAGTAAATTGCAGGGGCAGCTTCCCCGCAAAAGGAATCATGTCAACCTGACCGAATCGATGATTATCGGGGTGTTCGTGGGTTTGTCTCTTTTGGTCGGTCGTTTTTTTGAACTAGAAAATCCTTACTGGTTACCAATCTCCTGCCTGGCCATTATGCAAGGGGTTAGTGTGAGCCATGTATGGCAAAGAAGTATTCATCGTATTGCCGGAACTTTTATTGGCATGGGCCTGACCTGGTTACTCCTGTATTTTGATTTTGGTCCACTTTACATCTGTATCAGTATTCTAATTCTACAGTTTATTATAGAAATGCTTGTTGTTCGGCATTATGCGCTGGCTGTTATATTCATTACCCCACTTACTTTTTTTCTTGCAGAACTGGGAGCGGGGCTTCAATTGAACCGGGATCATTTGATTGCCGTGCGATTAATAGATATCGTGATTGGCAGCTTGATCGGTGTGTTAGGTGGGATAATTTTACATAATCAACAGCTCCACCTAAAAGCCCAAAGGCAAATCCGTAAAACAAGAATGTCCATTTGGAGGAAATAAGCGATACCATTTAATTGTAGACGCTCACAAATCGGTAGAGTGTTCGATTTGCTTATCTGTTGAAAGTAAAGATGCAGTAGATGAAATTGAAACCCGATACGACTACAGTAAACACATAAATCGTCTTTTTTCGACATTTGTCTACGTTTTTTTGTTTCCATTTCCTGCATTTTTGATTAAATTAACTTGTGTCAAAACCTATCGCAGTTCGTTGGAAGGATTTGATGGTGATAAAAATGGTCTATTAATTAAAAACATAGTAATATGTTTAATATTTAAAATATGGATATAGTATTAAAAGAAGACGGAAGCAAAGGTTATGCAATAGCACAAAAGAATAATGAACGTGCAGGAATGATGAGCTTTTCTAAAGCGGGAACAGATACGATTATCATTGACCATAC
>NZ_JAZQNU010000158.1:0-15728 GCF_045627485.1 Pedobacter sp.
CTTGCGTTTGCCGGATTTACACCTGGCAAACCATCGTTGGCAGAATGTTGTACACCCCAAACCCATTCTGAGCCATTCTCCCTATCGGCATCGAAATTCGTGTGGTAATCCTTATACAATCCATATTTAACCATCTGGTTCGTTTTACCGTTGGTCATGATATCATTCAAGACGCTGAGTGCATCCGTATAACCAGATCCATCCCCCTCATTTCCCATATAGAGGCGCGTTTTGGCGTAGTAAGCTTCTGCTGCCCATTTATTGGCGCGACCAAAGTCTCGATTACCCTCCAAGAGGTTCTTACGGGCAAAATCGAAGTCTGCCTGAATTTGAGGCCAAATGTCCACGTATTTTCCGTTTGCATCGGTGTTCGGTACCAGTACCGTCGATGAGTTCTCATCAATCCAGGGTAGATTCCGGTAAGCCCGCTTCAACATAAAATAATAGTGTCCTCTTAAAAACCTTGCTTCTGAGGCTATTTGTGTTTTTTCTGCGCTTGTTAAATCTTCTACCTTATTGAGAAGTGATAAAACCATGTTGCATCTTGAGACTGCGTCAAAGTAAAAGGCAAAGAATGATTCTGTACTTTCATTTCCTGTTGATACTTCGAAGCGCTGAAACTCCAGTCTGGACGCGCCGTCAGAAAGATCTGACCCTTTATTCGCCTCACCGCCCCGAATGCTACCAAATAACAGTTGCCCGGGTGCGGTTACCATCCCGTCATTTTGACCATTTAACAGGGAATATGCGCCAATCAAAGTCTTGTTTATTCCTTCGCGAGAGTTTAAAACACTTTCTGAATATGCTCCAACGGGCTGCTGTTCTAGAAACTCATCCTTGCATGATGTAAGTGACCCGCAGAGGGCCAACGCAAGAACGATAAAACATCTACTTTTCATATGCTTAATATTTTAAAAGTTAGTGATTTGATTATTGTTAAAAGCCAACGTTTATTCCGAAAAGAATTTGTCTTGGTGTAGGTGCTAAACTCGTCACTACGCCCATCGAAAGGTCACCTCCCGATAAACTCGCATCCGGATCTAGACCACTAAATTTGGAAATTGTGAACAGGTTCTGCCCCTGTACATAAAGCCTGACTTTATCGAACTTGAATTTAGAACCGACTTTTGGAAAAAAAGAATAACCCAACTGCAAGGTCCTAAACCTTACGTAAGAAGCGTCTTCTACGTAATAGCTGGTCACTTCCTGATTTGAATAAGAATCCAGCAGATCAAGTTTCGGAAGTTTTGCATTATTACCTAACTCTGGAGTCCAGGACTCATATAGCAAGCGTGAACTTCTGTTCTGACTAAATGAATTGAAATCGGTCACATATCGTTGCTGGTTGTAAATGTCACCTCCCTTGTTCCAAAATAGCATGGCATTTAGGTCAAACTTCTTATACCCAATTGAGAGATTGAAACTCGTTTGAAAATCAGGATGGGGATTTCCAATGATTGTTCTGTCCAACGCATTAACCACGTTGTCACCATTTACATCCCTCATCTTCCAGCGTCCAACTGCCGGAGGTAACCAGGAAGTACTGGTGCTGGCATACGCATCAACCTCTGCTTGTGTATTAAAGAAGCCTTCTATTTGATAACCGTAGAACATTGATACAGGTTGACCAACGGCAGTCCGCGTCACATAGCCTTCTCGCTCCTCCCCACCTAGTAATGCAGCTAAAGGATTGTCAAGAACCCTTGTCACCTTATTCTTATAGGTGGAGAATAGAACGCCCACGTCGTATGTAAAATCATTTATATGCCCTTTTTTAGAAAGCCCGATGTCCATACCTTTGTTCTCCATCTCTCCAGCATTAACATACGGCTGGGTATAAGAACCTCCCGTAAGAGCCGCTTGATTCTGCACCAGCAATCCGCTTACCTTCTTCTTATAGAGATCGATAGTCAGGCTTACAGCATTTTGGAAAAGGGTCGCATCAAGACCAATATTTGTTGTAATATTTTTCTCCCACCTCGCATTCCGGTCGCCTATTCTCGAGAGAATATAGCTGTCCGACTTACTGGAATTTTCACCTGCAATAGGATAGGAGTGCTCAATATCGGACACATAGACATCAAATTGATTGTCGCTACTGAGTCCGGTTTGATTACCGATAATTCCCCAGCTTGCCCGAAGCTTCATGTCGTCTATCCACTCCATACCTTTCATGAAAGGCTCTGCTGAAAGACGCCAGCCAAGAGCAGCAGCTGGGAAATAGCCGGCCGGCAATAATTCGTTACAAGTTCCTGATACGCCGTATCTAACCCTTGTGTCCTGGTAGTATTGTTCAAGATTATAACAGAACAGAAGAACAAAGAGACCTTAATTGAAACGTTGTATTTCATTTGATGTAGTCTAAAATTACTGACCTAGTCCATTGCTTTTGTAAAGGTTCAATGCAGTTTGATAATTTGCCATCGCCTGATGCACCACCCTGTCTGGCAACCTGGCTTGTTTCTGTTCATTCAGGGCAGCATCGTACAAAAAAAAAGTATCAACCTTGCACTGTGGTCCTAAAACGACCAGGCTATCCCGTTTTAAATAGGCCAATTTCTGGTACGTTCCCAAAACAGCCCGGAGCTCATAAGAAGTATCTAACACATTCTTTCCATATAGATTACTCTCATTAACCCAATCCAGCAGGCTAAATAAGGTAGGGTCAAAACAATTTGTGAACACATTTATCAACCTCTACCTTGCCCTTAATCGGTAAGTTAATATGATACGGGCTTTTAACTTTCACTTGCCGCAACTAGAATATATTTATACATTCACATAAAAACTCATACTTGGTATTAAAAAAGTAGTTAGATGGCTCGTGGTCTTCAGCAAATAGTGGAACTATAAATCATAGCCTATAATAACTTTGACATAGACGGCATGCTAAACAAACTACACCCCGCAATTGTCTTCAAGAATTTAACTCAGGGAGAAGTTGATTTAGTGACCAACGGCCTTAAAGTATTTAAATCCCAAGCAGAAAAAGCAACCACCTTTTTTACCGAACGTAAACAAGTTATAACAGATTTTAAATTCAGACATCAACAGGTCGAAATAGCAATAGACTATCAAGCTGTATTAGCACTTGACCTACCAAATGGATTAAAAAAAGGAGAAGGGATTACTTTTAAGGGTAAATCTATTTTCAATTTTGAAAATGATCTCATCGTATTGATTGAAGATTATAGCTAATAGGTTTTTACAACTTTTGAGTCGAGTCGATGATTTATCAGGTTTGTTTGGAAAACACTTTTTGTTGTAATAGTAATGACTTATCTTTCACAAGTAGCTACTTAAATTACTATCACTCTTTTGATCATTTACCCGAGCCTCCTAACAATTTATAATTGATACGCCTGTCTTAAAACCAGGCTTTGGCTTTACGTTATCATTGCCCCTTTCTTTGCGCGTACATTAGTCGCTACTCATTTGCACCTGGTTTCGGATTTGTGAGACAAGGTGCGAAGGAGGTGCGGACGAGAAGCGAAAGTGAGTGGCACATTTTATAAGTTAAACACGAGGAAAACCAAAAGCTTTGGGCTTTTATAATATCCATAGTTTTATATTATAGTGAATGATGTCTATGCTAACGCTTTAACTAGCCAAATCCTGCAAACTTCCTGCGCCAGCAAATTCCACTGCGCAAAAAAGGCCGGTCATTGGTTAATGATCCGGCCTCTCCAAGATATAAATAACTATTTATTTTTAAGCATCAATTTTCGCATATTTTGCATTACGCTCAATAAATTCACGTCGTGGTGCTACCTCATCGCCCATTAACATGGAGAAAGTACGGTCGCATTCTACTGCGTTTTCTATTGTTGCCTGCAATAAGGTACGGTTGGCAGGATTTAAAGTAGTATCCCACAATTGTTCTGCGTTCATCTCACCCAAACCTTTGTAACGTTGGATATGTACACTCTCTTCTTTACCGGCACCTTTTAAACGTTGCACAGCCATGTCGCGTTGCTGATCATTCCAGCAGTATTCCTGCTCTTTACCCTTTTTAACCAGGTATAAAGGCGGCGCAGCGATGTAAACATAACCCGCTTCGATTAATGCTTTCATGTAACGGAAGAAGAAAGTAAGAATCAACGTTGTAATGTGTGAACCATCGATATCCGCATCCGTCATGATTACAATTTTGTGGTAACGAAGCTTGGTCAGGTTTAATGCTTTATCATCTTCTGGGGTACCAATACTTACGCCTAAGGCAGTAAACATATTTTTGATCTCGTCGTTTTCATAGATCTTATGTTCCATTGCTTTTTCCACGTTCAGGATCTTTCCTTTCAAGGGAAGGATAGCCTGGAAATTACGGTCACGGCCTTGTTTAGCCGTTCCACCCGCTGAATCTCCCTCCACAAGGTAAATTTCGCATTTTTCCGGATCACTGTCTGAGCAATCTGCAAGTTTACCTGGCAAACCAGAGCCACCCATAACACTCTTACGCTGTACCATTTCACGGGCTTTACGCGCTGCAGAACGAGCTGTAGCGGCAATAATAACCTTATTAATGATTAGCTTGGCTTCTCTAGGGTTTTCCTCCAGGTAGTTATTCAATGCTTCACCAACTGCGATATCTACTGCACCCATTACCTCAGTGTTACCCAGTTTGGTTTTGGTTTGGCCCTCAAATTGAGGCTCCTGTACTTTAACAGAAATTACAGCCGTTAAACCTTCACGAAAGTCGTCACCCGTAATTTCGATTTTCAGGTTTTTTAAAAGCCCCGATTTCTCGGCATAGGCTTTAAGCGTACGGGTTAACCCCCTTCTGAAACCAGCGATATGGGTACCACCCTCATGGGTGTTAATATTATTCACATAAGAATGCACATTCTCTGCGTAACTGTCGTTGTATTGCAAGGCCAGTTCTACAGGGATACCATTTTTAATACCCTCTACATAGATGGGTTCTTCAATTATAGACGGACGGTTACCATCAAGAAACTGCACAAACTCTTTCAGCCCGCCTTCAGAATAGAAGAGCTCGGTGTTATAATCACCATTCTCATCCTCTTGTCTTTCGTCGGTAAGTGTTAGTTTAATCCCTTTGTTCAAATAAGCCAATTCTCTTAACCTGGCAGCCAAGGTATCGTACTTATATTCTGTTGTTTGTGTAAATATGGTCGGGTCAGGTGTAAAGGTAACAATGGTACCTCTTTTGTCGGTTTCGCCTACAGCTTTAACATCATATAACGGCTTACCAATATTGTATTCCTGTACCCAGATTTTACCTTCACGGTGTACTTCTGCTTTCAGGTGTGTAGACAAGGCGTTTACACAACTTACCCCAACACCGTGTAATCCACCAGATACTTTATAAGTATCCTTATCAAATTTACCACCGGCGTGTAATACAGTCATTACAATTTCCAGGGCTGATTTTTGTTCTTTAGTGTTAATGCCCGTAGGGATACCACGGCCATTATCTTCCACGCGAATGGAATTATCTTTCAGGATATTTACCTGAATAGTATCTGCATGACCTGCTAAGGCTTCATCAATCGAATTATCTACTACTTCGTATACCAAATGGTGCAAACCTTTGGTTCCCGTGTCTCCTATATACATAGAAGGGCGCTTACGCACCGCTTCTAATCCTTCTAAAACCTGTATATTATCTGCCGAATAATTTGACTTTGAATCTTGTTCTTCGTTCATATTTGTCATTGAATATTTAAAGACAAAAATAACGATTTAAGCACAAACGAATGCACATGTGGATAACTATTTGACGTAAAAACCGCATTTTTCCCCGTAAAAATCACTCTTTTTTAGGATACTTAATTTGAAATTTTATATTTGCTAAAATTTACCGACCTTAAAGCCTTTTAAAAATCGCAGAAACACTTCTAAACGCATAGATTAACAACTGATAATATACCCATGAAAATTAACACGCTAAAATTAAGCGGTCTTGCGACTGCAATTGCTATAGTTTCTGTTATGGCTTCTTGCCAAAACAAAGAAAACACAGCTGCAACGACAACAAAAGCTGATTCAGCTACCGTAGCTCCCAAAGAAGCTATAGTTTACGTTAACTCTGATTCTTTATTAACAAAATACCAGTACTTCAAAGATTTACAGGCGAAATTAGAAGCAAAAACAAAATCTGCACAAGCAGACATGGGTTCTAAAACTCAGGCTTTCCAACGGGAAGTGGCACAATATCAACAACAACAGCCTACGTTAGCTGCTGATCAAAGAGCTGCTACTGAAGAGCGTTTAGCCCGTAAACAACAAGAGTTACAAACTTACCAACAAAATGCCGGTGCTGCTTTACAACGTGAGCAAGCAACTGAACAGGAAAAATTGTATGATAAAGTTGCAGACTACTTGAAAGAATACGCGAAGAAAAAAGGTTACAAAATGGTGTTGACTTATTCAAAAGGGAACAGTGCCATTTTATTTGCTGATGAAAGTTTAGATGTAACCAGCGAAGTTATTGTAGGCTTAAATGCAGCTTACAAACCAGAAAAGAAATAATAATTTATACCGAATTTAAAATGCCCTGATATTCGGGGCATTTTTTTTGTTCTTAGTTTTTAGATGACCATGGAGAATAAACCAACAACACACGAAGAATTTATGCGCATAGCGATTTCTTTGGCAGAGCAAAATGTATTGGAAAGTATAGGTGGCCCTTTCGGCGCCGTAGTTGTTAAGGATGGACAGGTGATTGCTAAAAGCGGAAACCTGGTTACTTGTAGCAACGATCCTACGGCCCATGCCGAAGTTTCGGCCATTCGCCTGGCTTGTGCAGCACTTAATACATTTGATTTAACGGGTTGTGTAATTTATACCAGCTGTGAACCTTGCCCCATGTGCCTTGGTGCAATTTACTGGTCGCGCATTGACACGATCTATTATGGTAATACCAAGGTAGACGCTGCCGAAATAGGGTTTGACGATAATTTCATCTATGAGGAACTAGAGAAACCGATGGAACAACGGAGCCTGCCAATTATCCAGCTTTTAAGGTCGGAGGCCCAGGAGGCATTTAAACTTTGGAAACAGTCGGCCATGAAGACCGAATATTAACTTTCATCTTCGAACCTGGATTCATTTAAATCGTCAATTTCCCTGCGGTCCCTCTTGGTTGGCCGCCCCGTACCACGGTCTCGGGTAAGCACAGACCCATGAAAAGCCGATTTAAAGGCAAGGGTTTCTTCTTTGGGCGTAAGATCTTTGTACTTGGTGACCGCAATTTTCGATTCCACCCTGTTGTACAGCAACTCCACCACTTCAATAACTTTCCTTTCAAGCCCCTTTGACACCTGATATACATCACCTGGTTTAACAACTGAAGAAGCCTTCACGTTTTGTCCGTTTAACTTCACCCTTCCCGCCTTACAAGCTTCGGTTGCCAAACTGCGTGTTTTGAAAAGCCTGATGGCCCACAAATATTTATCGATCCTTAATTTTTCCTGTTCAGCCATAAATATTCAAATTTACGCAAGAAAACATCGTTGGATACATTAATTTCGTTTATTTTGTATAAAAATAAAAATATATAATGATAACAGAACTAAAAAAGTTAATCGAAGCCGCCTGGGACGACAGAAGTTTACTGGAGTTTTCACAATATTATGAAGCGATTGAAACAGTAATCATGCAGTTGGACAGTGGCGAGTTACGTGTAGCTGAACCAGTTTTAAACTCGTGGGCAACGAACGAATGGATTAAAAAAGCTGTTATTCTCTATTTCCCTATCAGGCAAATGGAAGAAATCAAGGTAGGGCCTTTTACATACCATGACAAAATGAAGCTTAAAACCAATTATAAAGAGATTGGTGTGCGTGTAGTGCCTAATGCGGTAGCCAGATATGGTGCCTATTTAGCGAAAGGGGTGATTTTAATGCCATCATATGTAAACATTGGAGCGTATGTAGATGAGGGTACCATGGTTGATACCTGGGCTACTGTTGGTTCATGTGCGCAAATTGGCAAAAATGTACATTTAAGTGGTGGTGTTGGTATTGGTGGCGTATTGGAGCCATTGCAAGCCTCGCCGGTAATTATTGAAGACAACTGTTTTATTGGATCCAGAGCCATCGTAGTTGAAGGCGTTCGCGTTGAACGTGAAGCTGTATTAGGCGCCAACGTGGTATTAACGGCATCTACCAAAATTATTGATGTATCTGGGGAAGTCCCAATTGAATATGTTGGTATTGTTCCTGCACGGTCAGTAGTAATTCCTGGTAGTTACACTAAAACTTTCCCGTCTGGCGATTACCAGGTTCCTTGTGCCTTGATTATTGGTCAACGTAAAGAGTCTACAGATAAAAAAACCTCGCTTAATGACGCATTAAGGGAAAATAACGTAGCTGTATAAATGAATATTGGTTTTGACGGAAAGAGAGCAGCAAATAACTTAACCGGTTTGGGAAACTATAGCCGATCGTTAATTGCGAAACTTGCACATTTTTTCCCTCAAAACCACTATTATGTTTACACGCCAAAAGTAAAAGATAAGCCACAAATAGCAGCGTTTCTGGCAGATGATTCAATCCGACTGAAGTTACCCCATCCTGGCGCCATTAAGCTGTTATGGCGCAGCTTCGGCATCAAAAAACAACTCCATAAGGATCAGATTGACGTGTATCATGGGTTAAGTCAGGAAATACCAATTGGACTAGCTGCCAACTCAGAACTTAAAACGGTAGTTACCATACACGACCTGATCTACCTGCGTTACCCGCAATATTATAAAGCGATAGACCGCTACATTTACAACCGTAAGAGTGAGTATGCCTGTAAAAAAAGCGACCACATTATCGCCATCAGCGAGCGTACACGTCAGGATATTATCGAATATTACAACATTGATCCCCAGAAAATTGAGGTCATTTACCAAAGTTGCGACAATTCTTTTAAACAGTTGGCGCCATTGGCCTCAAAGCTGGCCGTAACAAAAAAATATAACCTGCCTGATCAATTCCTGCTTATTGTAGGCACCATTGAACCCCGTAAAAACCTGTTGTTATTGATTAAAGCCCTGCCGGCAATCAATCCTGATTATAAATTGGTAGTGGTAGGTAAACAACAGGCTTATGCCCGGTTGGTTAAATCGGAGCTGGAAAAACTTGGTTTGACAGACCGCGTTATTTTTCTGGAGGGGCTGCCTTTTGAAGATCTTCCCTTAATCTACCAACTGGCCACGCTATTTATTTACCCTTCGTTATATGAGGGCTTTGGTATCCCTATTATTGAGGCGTTGTATTCAGGCACACCCGTTATTGCAGCTACAGGATCATGCCTGGAGGAAGCCGGCGGGCCGGATAGTATTTACATTTCTCCGGATAATGCAGAAGAACTTGCCATACAGGCGAACCGCATACTTGATAATAAAGACCTGCAGGAGCATATGATTCAAAGCGGTTTGCAATATGTACAGCGTTTTGACAATGAAATTTTGGCAAATCAGTTGATGGCTTGTTATTTAAAAATTATAAATAGATAAATTGATCATGTTAAAAGTAGAAATTGATAAAGCATTAGCCGTGTTAAAATCCGGTGGGGTGATTCTTTATCCAACAGATACAGTTTGGGGATTAGGTTGCGATGCCACAGATGAAAAAGCAGTGGCCAGAATTAATGAAATTAAAGGGCGCCCTGCAGATAAAAGTTTTATTATCCTTCTGGATACAGACAGTAAATTACAAAGCTATGTAACTGAGATTCCTGATGTAGCTTATGACTTGATAGAATTTGCCGAGAACCCATTAACTATTATCTTTTCCGGCGCGAAAAACCTTGCTAAAAACGTAATCAATGCTGATGGTAGTGTAGGTATCAGGGTGGTAAAACACGAATTCTGCACACCGCTGATCCAGCGTTTCCGTAAACCCATTACTTCTACCTCCGCAAATTTTTCAGGCCAGCCCTCCCCTTCCATTTTTGACGAGATTGACCCAGACTTAGTGGCAGCTGTAGATTATGTAGTGGATTGGGAACAAGAATCAAGAGTTCAAAAGAAACCTTCCACCATAATGAAATTAAGCCCTAGTGGTCAATTTTCCTTTATTAGAAGGTAACTTTTACTACTTTTGCACAAAAATTTAACCGTTTAGCCCAAACTGCATATTCGGGCATTAACTATGGAAGAACACTTAAACCATCCGGTATTTAAAATGCTTGCCGCTGTTGCTGCACAGAATAATAGCGAAGCTTATGTTATTGGTGGTTATGTACGTGATCTTCTTTTGCACAGGCCTTCTAAAGACATCGACATTGTGGTGTTAGGGAATGGTATAGATTTTGCCGAAGCCGTAGGAAAACAGCTAAAGACTAAAGTAGCTGTGTTTAAGAACTTTGGCACTGCCATGCTTAAATATAAAGACCTGGAGATAGAGTTTGTTGGTGCCCGTAAGGAATCGTACCGCGCCGACTCCAGGAAGCCAATTGTTGAGAACGGCACCATTGAAGACGACCAGTTACGACGGGATTTTACCATCAACGCAATGGCTATTTCTTTAAATGAAGCCAACTATGGCGAATTGATTGATCCTTTCGGCGGGTTAGCCGATCTGGATGCGCGTTTGATAAAAACGCCGCTAGATCCGGAAATTACCTTTTCCGACGACCCATTACGCATGATGCGAGCCATCCGCTTTGCTTCACAACTCAACTTTAATATTGACGAAGCTGCGTTAAAGGCCATTTCAAAACAAAAAGACCGTGTTGCGATTTTGTCTAAAGAACGCATTACCGACGAACTGAATAAGATTATTTTATCTCCTATCCCATCTGTTGGTTTCAACTACCTATTTGACACCGGTTTATTAAAGATAATTTTTCCGCAAATGGCCAACCTGTACGGGGTTGAGGTGATAAACGGCAAAGGACATAAAGACAACTTTTACCATACTTTACAGGTGCTGGATAATATTGCCTTGCACACCAATGATCTTTGGCTACGCTGGGCAGCTATTTTGCACGACATTGCCAAACCGGCAACCAAACGTTTTGAAGAAGGACATGGCTGGACTTTTCATGGTCACGAAGACAGAGGGGCACGTATGGTGCCGCAAATCTTTGCACAGCTGAAACTTCCAATGAATGAAAAAATGAAATTTGTGCAAAAATTAGTGCAGTTACATTTACGTCCGATTGTTTTGGCCCAGGAAGTGGTGACTGATTCGGCCGTTAGGCGGTTGCTTTTTGATGCTGGTGAAGACATTGATAGCCTCATGACCTTGTGCAATGCTGATGTGACCACAAAAAATGAGTATAAGGTAAAAAAATACCGTAACAACTTTGAACTTGTTAAGCAGAAATTAAAAGACGTTGAAGAGCGTGATAAAATTAGAAACTGGCAGCCGCCAATTTCTGGCAATGATATTATGAACTATTTCGGCCTAAGTGCAGGTAAGGAAGTAGGCTTAATTAAAAACGCAATTAGAGAAGCAATTCTTGAAGGAGAAATAAAAAATTCTTACGACGAAGCGGTACAATTTATGCTAAAGAAAGCAGAGGAATATGGCCTTAGGCCAAAAGAATAAACACCTGACAAAGGATATATTATTATTTCATTTTAAAACGCAATAAGGGCTCCCCATGGCAATATATAGATTTAGAGTAAGTTTTGAGGATTTTGATGAAGTGGTTAGAGAGATTGATATCAAGTCTACACAAAAATTTGAAGATTTACACCGCGCAATCCACCGTTCTACAGGATATGATCCGGAAAAGCCATCTTCATTTTATGTGAGTACTGATCACTGGATTAAAGGCGACGAAATTGCGTATCTTCCAAACCAACGCAAGATCGATCGTGGTGTACGTTTAATGGAAAATGTGAAGTTAAGTAGCCTGATTGATGATCCACATCAAAAATTCTATTATATCTACAATTTTGACCGTCCTTTCGATTTCCATGTAGAACTGATTAAAATCATCCTTGAAACTGACCCAAATATTGAATACCCCTATGTATTCAAAAGTGTTGGTGCTGCCCCTAAAATCTTCGATAAAAATAACCCTGAAGCGATGGCAGCAGCTGTTGTTACAGCGCCGAATGAATTTGATTTCCTGAACGAACTTGATTTTGTACCTGAAGATACAGAAGAACTGGAGGCTATGGGTGGTACAGGTATCAATGAGCAGGAAAAATCAGGCGATGATGAAGAGGAAAAAGAAGACGATGAGTTTTCTGACGAAGATGATTACGAAGAACAGGGCTATAGTGATAATGATGATGACTACTAACGCCCCATGTCGGATTTAAAGAGAAACCTGATTGTAGTGGTGGGGCCTACGGCGATTGGTAAAACTGCCCTTGCCATAAACCTTGCCCAGCACTTTTCTACAGAAGTTATCTCTGCCGATTCGCGACAATTTTTTAAAGAAATGGATATCGGTACGGCTAAACCTTCTAAAGAGGAATTAGCCACCGTACCTCATCATTTCATAAATTCACACAGCATCTCTACTTTTTTCAGTACCGGTGATTTTGAAAACCAGGCCCTGGCTAAAATGGATGTCTTGTTCCAAAAGCATGAACAACTGGTGATGGTTGGTGGTTCCGGTTTATACATCAACGCTGTTTGCAATGGCCTGGACGAGCTACCTGATACAGACCTGAACATTCGGGCCGCCCTAAAAGAAAGGTTCGCTAAAGAGGGCATAGAATCCATAAAACAGCAGCTATCTGAAGTTGACCCAGAATTTTATGTAAGGGTTGATCAGGCAAACCCACAAAGAATGATTCGTGGGCTGGAGTTTTTTCTCTCTACCGGTAAGAAGCTAAGCGCCTACCAAACCAATAGCACAAAAAAAAGGCCTTTTAATCAGATTAAAATAGGCCTTAATACTGACCGCGCGTTATTATACGAACGCATCAATCACCGTGTGGACTTAATGATGGAAGCAGGTTTACTCAAAGAAGTACAAACTTTGTTACCCTACAAACACCTGAACGCGTTAAATACTGTGGGTTACACAGAACTATTCGAGTACCTTGAAGGTAAATCGACGCTGGAACAAGCAGTGGACGCCATAAAACAAAATACACGCAGGTTTGCTAAAAGGCAACTTACATGGTTCCGCAAAGACCCGGAGACAGCCTGGTTTGAACCGAATGACTATCCAGCCATCCTATCCTATGTGGAAGCGAGGCTTTAAGCTTGTGCTTTCGGTCCACCATACTGCAAAGGGAGATTAGCAGCATCTGTCTGTATCTTAATTCTTCCATTCGCCGCTTCGTATTTTTCAATATTATCCACTAAAGCTGCTGCAAAACGCTTAGCATGCTCTGGGGTAAGGATGATTCTCGACTTTACTTTTGCCTTTGTCACGCCCGGCATCACACGAATGTAGTCCACTACAAACTCTGTGTTGGAATGTGTAATGATCGCTAAATTAGAGAATATGCCATCGGCCACTTCCTCAGTTAGTTCGATCTGAATTTGGTTATCATTTTTTTGTTCTTCCATAACACAAAACTAAGTTTTTAATTCCATGGATTACCATCTAACCAAATTTTTAAAAAAAAATGAGGACAAAAAAAAGTCCCTTAACGTTACCGTCAAGGGACTTTTTATTAACTATTAAATAATTAAGCTTCTACTTCTTCTTCTTGTTTCGAGGCTAATAATTTATCGTACTCTTCTTGTGAACCAACAATGATTTTCTCATAGCCACGTACACCAGTTCCTGAAGGAATCAAGTGACCAACGATCACATTTTCTTTCAATCCAAGCATGTTATCACGTTTACCTGCAATTGCAGCTTCGTTTAACACTTTTGTTGTTTCCTGGAAGGAAGCGGCCGAGATAAATGATTTTGTTCCTAATGAAGCACGTGTGATACCTTGCAAAATAGAACTTGCTGTAGCTGGTCTTGCATCTCTAACTTCAATCAGTTTCAAATCTTTACGTTTTAACTGAGAATTTTCATCTCTTAATTTACGTAAAGAAAGAATTTGACCTGGTTTTACATTATTAGAGTCACCTGCATCAACAACAACTTTTTTGTCGTAGATCTCATCGTTTTCTATCATAAAGTCCCAACGATCAACAGAGTTATTTTCTAAGAAAATAGTATCACCTGGATCAACGATATGAACTTTCTGCATCATTTGATGCACGATAACTTCAAAGTGTTTATCATTAATTTTTACACCTTGTAAACGGTAAACCTCTTGCACACCGTTAACCAGGTATTCCTGTACAGCAGCTGGGCCTTTAATTTTCAAGATGTCAGCTGGTGAAATTGAACCATCAGATAATGGCATACCTGCTTTCACAAAGTCATTATCCTGTACAAGGATGTGTTTAGACAATGGAACAAGGTATTTTTTAACTTCACCTTCTTTAGATTCAATAGTGATTTCGCGGTTACCACGTTTCACACCACCTAAGGTTACAACACCATCGATCTCTGTAACAACAGCAGGATTCGAAGGATTACGTGCCTCAAATAACTCAGTTACACGAGGCAAACCACCCGTAATATCTCGGGTTTTACCTGTAGTACGAGGAATCTTAACTAAGATCTGACCAGTTCTTACCGCATCACCTTCGTCAACCGCAATGTGTGCGCCAACTGGAATGTTGTATCCCCTGATCAATTCACCTTTTTTATCTACAACCCTAACAGCAGGGTTTTTAGTTTTATCACGTGTATCGATAATAACTTTCTCACGGTGACCAGTCTGATCATCTGACTCCTCACGGTAGGTTACACCTTCCACAATAGCATCAAATTCAATCTTACCGGCAAACTCTGAGATAATTACCGCGTTGTACGGATCCCACGAACAAACCCTGTCGCCTTTAGTTACTTTTGCACCATCCTCAACATACAAGAATGATCCGTAAGGAATGTTATTGGTCATCAGAACCTTGCCTGTGTTAGGCTCGATAATTTTGAACTCACCTGAACGACCTAATACAATCTCGTTAGCTACGTCATCGTTAATGTTCTCAACTGTACGAACATTTTCGAATTCGATTATCCCGTCAAACTTCGCTAGAATCTGAGACTCAGCCGCGATGTTGGAAGCGGTACCACCCACGTGGAAAGTACGTAAGGTTAACTGTGTACCCGGCTCACCGATTGACTGTGCAGCGATAACACCGACAGCTTCACCTTTTTGAACACGTTTACCAGATGCAAGGTTACGTCCATAACAAAGTGCACATACACCTCTTTTATTTTCACATGTTAATACAGAACGTATTTCGACACCTTCGATCGGACTTTGCTCAATTGCTTTTGCAATATCCTCATCGATATCTTCGCCTGCACCAACTAGTAATTTACCATCAAGTGGATTGAATACATCATGAAGCGAAGTACGACCTAAAATTCTGTCGTATAACGGCTCAACGATATCCTCGTTATCTTTAAGGGCAGTAGTATACATGCCTCTTAACGTACCACAATCAGGTGAATTTACAATCATATCCTGCGCTACGTCATGCAAACGACGAGTTAAGTAACCCGCATCCGCTGTTTTTAACGCCGTATCGGCCAAACCTTTACGAGCACCGTGAGTAGAAATAAAGTATTCTAATACGGATAATCCCTCTTTAAAGTTTGAAAGAATCGGGTTTTCGATAATCTCACCACCGCCACCAGATTTCTGAGGCTTAGCCATCAAACCACGCATACCGCAAAGCTGACGAATCTGCTCTTTGGAACCACGCGCTCCGGAATCCAACATCATGTAAACTGAGTTGAAACCCTGGTTATCGCTCGATAATTGCGTCATT
>NZ_JAZQNU010000159.1:0-2710 GCF_045627485.1 Pedobacter sp.
TTCTGTTCGCCAATATGAATACCACCCTGGCCGCCCAGGTAAGCGCCGGCATTAATACCAGTGCCTTTACCTATGAAAATTCCCTTCCCCTGGTGGGCAATTACACCCGTGCAAATTAAAATAGAATCCCTGGCTATAGATACATTATCCCCAGTTCTGATACCATCCTCCGATAAAGCATTGATGAATACGTTGTCCTCGAGAATGAGGTTTTTGCCAGCCATAAAATGTCGCTTATGGCGAAGTTTCACACCTGAACCCACAAATAATAAACCCCTGCTTTCTTTTATAAATAACTTTAGTAATATGCCGCGCAACAATTGAACACCACGCACGAAAGCAATGGCCATTAAATCACGAGGGGCATAAGTACTTTCCCATTTATAATTGGGATCATTTTTTAACTTTCTGATGATTTTTTCTATCATGCGGTTGCTGGAATATTGGGTTTAGGGCTTGATATTTCCGCTGCGGATTCCTGGTATGGGGCTGTACCCTGCGACATGATAATAGTCATCATCATGCCAGAAAAAAACCAGTTCATGTAGGAAATATACGAAGAGCTTTCCACTTCAGAGGTTAGCAAGGGAATAAAAAAGCCTATTTTCATAAACAGTACCGCCATACAGATTTTCCGTTCCTTGCCTTTTAAATACGGTAACCATTTAATACCTAAACGGATAAAATTCAAATAAATGAACAGATATAAAAACATTGCAATCACACCAGCCTGGACCCCAATGATGATAAACTGGTTTTCACCACCAATATTTTCACCCAGGGAACCAGCTACCCTTCCCGAAGTTCCCAGACCTAAACCAAGCGGACTTTCAATCATGGCCATGATGCCCTGGATCCATTCTACCAGGTGACCCACACTGGAAGGGTTACTGAAATCCACGGTATTCACCACCACCTCCATAATACCACTGGCCGTGTCTTCAAAGCGGGTCATCAGGTAAGCCACATAAGCAGCTACCAGGCCAAAGCCAATATGGATGATATTGGTGATTAATTTCTTGCGGGTAAGCAAGGCATAGAAATAAATCATTACGAAATAGCTGGCAAAAGGCGCACGCGATAAAGCCAGTGTAATGGAAATAAAAGTAGCTGCTAACGCGGTCATGCCAATTGGTGTTAATACCAGTTTATTATCATCGCGTGTGTATAAAGCCATGATAAAAGCAAGGGCCAGCAAAGTGGCTGCTGCATGTTCAAGGGGGTTAGCAAAGAAACTGGCAAAACGTTTATAGCCCCCTTCCGATTCGAAGGTGGTGGTTAAACCATAACTACCGCTGGGTTCAAAATTGAAGAAGTAGTAGCTATATTCTGCAT
The DNA here is from genome assembly GCF_045627485.1 of Pedobacter sp. Classification (GTDB taxonomy): domain Bacteria; phylum Bacteroidota; class Bacteroidia; order Sphingobacteriales; family Sphingobacteriaceae; genus Pedobacter. The sequence continues at coordinate 1,336 of NZ_JAZQNU010000159.1, forward strand.
ATCCCGTCATGGTTTGAAGGTGTGTTTGGAGCAGGTATTCACCAATCAACACCACACCTGCAGCAATGGTCAGGATCATAATGTAATTAAAATATTTGTTCACATAGATGTTCCGCAGGTCGAGAAAGCGCCCGCTAAAGTACACCAGTACAAAAAAGGACATGCTTTTAAACGCCATCAGGCGGTTAATGAAACTTTGTTCCCCAATCGGTGCGAGCGCATATAACAGGGAATAAAGAAAGAATGCCAGGATCATGTAATCCAATACATGAAAACGCGGCTTTCGGGTCAAACTCATAATGTTTAATCCCAAAACACTGAAAATCATCAGCTCCTTAAAAAATTGAAATACGGGAATCAGGTCTTTTAAGCCTAAAGAAAAGGCCACTGACATCGCGGTGGTATACATCGACAGGCCGAAGATTAAAAATAGCAGCATGCCATCTTTATTTCCCCTGATGATCTCCCTCAGGCTCATGATGAAAGAAACAATAAAAAGGAGCGGGAAAATAAACATCATAGGGGCCAAATTAAGGCTTTTGGTGTAAAAAAGCCATCTTTTAAACCCTTAAATAAATAACCCGCCTTTTTTTTGCGGCCCCTGATCATGAAATAGGATAGCAAAGCCAAAAAATAAGGTGCGTTATACAAAAACATGAAGGGATAAAATAACGGGTTTCCGTACTTCCTGAAAAACCAGATCTTGTTGCGGCTCACATAATAATGGATAATGGGACTTAAAGTGCCTTCTTTATCTTTAGCCGCTTTGCCAGAAGCACCTGCTTCATGATACATTGCTACCGATGGTAAATAATGTAATTCATTACCTGCGGCCCGAAGCCGGTAAGAGAGTTCTACATCTTCATAATAAAGGAAAAAACGTGCATTAAAACCACCTGTTTTTGCCAACACGTTGTTTCGAAGCAGGCAGCAGCAACCGGTTAGCCATTGTACATTGTTATAGGTCTGTGAAGTACCGAAAGCCAGAGCACCATCACCAGTAGCAGGAATCACTTTTGTTTTTTTGTTGTAAGTATAACCCAATACACCGTTCACATAGCAGTCGCCATTCCAGATTTCAGTTTTGTCATGCATCCAGTAAATGGCAGGTTGTACCCCTGCGGCTTCCTGGTGGCTTTCCAAATGGTTTAATAAGCAAGCAACCACATCCATATCTACCAGGGTGTCGGAGTTTAATAACATCGAATACCTAAGTCGGAGGCCAAGCGGTCTTAGGAAGACAATAGAGAGGGACAACTCCTTGGCCCACAGAACGACATGGCTACGATCCGACTTGGCTTTCCAAATGGTTTAATAAGCAAGCAACCACATCCATATCTACCAGGGTGTCGGAGTTTAATAACATCGAATACCT
>NZ_JAZQNU010000160.1:0-34405 GCF_045627485.1 Pedobacter sp.
AGGCATAAATACGGGTCTGGTTAGTTACATGAATCGCTTGCTGGCCAATATCAATTAATATAATGCCTGCAACAAAAAGATAAAGCTGGCTGCCTGTAAAATAAAAAGCAGCAATGCTAATCAGTTGCATAACGAGGCCAACCATCAGGTTCTTACGCGGATCCTTGTCATCACTCCATTTACCTACTATAGGCGCAGCCAAAGCACCTGCGGCACCAGCAATACCAAACAGGCCAATCTGCAACGATTGAAACTCAAAAGGCGGATTAGCCAGAAACAAGACCATAGTGGTCCAGAATGAACTCAAAATAGCAAAAGCCAGGAAATTAATAATCGATGCTTCCCTTAATACAGGTTGCGACTTTACATAACCCCACATGCTGTACATCAGTTGACGGTAAGTGCCGGTAAATGTGGGCAGGCTCTTCGGAAAACGCTTCGCCATGAGAAATAGCAGGAGGAAACACAAACCAGCAGCAATTAAAAACATGGCCCGCCAGCCCCATAAGTACCCAATGCTGCCACTAATGGCGCGTGAACCTAATATTCCCACCAGCAAACCACCCATAATGATACCAATGGTATGGCCTCTATTTTCGTCGCTGCTTAAATTGGCAGCCATTGGCAGAATCAACTGGGGTACAATTGATGAAGCACCAATAAGCACACTGGCAATTTCGAGCAGTAGAAAGGAATGCGAAAAAGCAGCCAGTAACAAGGCGGCTACAGCCACACCTGTGATAACCAGAATCTGCTTTTTACGCTCAAACATATCGCCCAAAGGAACCAGCAAAAACAAACCCAGTGCATAACCGCCCTGGGTAAGATAGGTAATCCTTCCAGCAAAACTCTCCGTTAGCTGGAACTCCTTTGCAATCAAAATTATCAAAGGTTGACAATAATAGATGTTTGCCACGATCAATCCCGTACAGAAGGACATCAGTAGCACGTCAGTACGACTCAATTTCATTTACAAAGGTATATTACCGTGTTTTTTTCGTGGATTTTTTACTGCTTTATTCTCCAGCATTTTGAATGCTTTTATAAGTTTAATCCGTGTATCGGAAGGCACAATCACCTCATCCACAAAACCACGTTCAGCAGCCCGGTAGGGATTGGCGAAAATCTCTGAATACATTTTTTCCTTCTCCAGCCACTTTTCTTCCTGGTTTTCGGCACTTGAAATTTCCCGCTTAAAAATAATTTCAGCGGCCCCTTTAGCACCCATCACTGCAATTTCGGCAGTTGGCCATGCATAATTTAAGTCGGCACCAATATGTTTAGAATTCATCACATCATAAGCACCACCATAGGCCTTACGCGTAATCACCGTAATGCGTGGCACGGTGGCCTCGCTAAAAGCATATAATAACTTGGCCCCATTGGCAATGATGCCGTTCCATTCCTGGTCGGTTCCCGGTAAGAAACCTGGTACATCTTCAAATACTAATAAAGGAATATTAAAGCAATCACAGAAACGAACAAAACGAGCTGCTTTCACAGAAGCATGGTTATCCAACACCCCAGCCAGGTATGCTGGCTGGTTGGCCACTACACCAATACTTCTGCCGGCCAGACGGGCAAAGCCTACTACCATATTTTCTGCGTAATCTTTATGCACCTCCAAAAAGCTCTCAGCATCTGCAATGGCCGTAATCACTTCCCTAATGTCGTAGGGTTGATTGGCGTTCTGCGGCATGATGTGGTCTAACGCTGGTCTGCTTTCCTCGCCCAGGGTATAAGGTAATACCGGTGCCACTTCTTCACAATTTTGAGGCATATAACTCAATAGCTGTTTGATGTGGTTTATGGCATCAATTTCATTCGTACAGGCAAAATGAGTAACACCCGACTTCGTGGCGTGTGTTGTTGCACCACCAAGTTCTTCTGATGTCACTTCTTCATGAGTAACGGTTTTCACTACGTTCGGACCGGTTACAAACATGTAAGAGGTGTTTTCTACCATGAGAATGAAATCTGTGATGGCTGGTGAATATACTGCGCCACCTGCACAAGGGCCCATGATAGCCGAAAGCTGGGGTACCACACCCGATGCCTGTACGTTTTTGTAGAAAATATCAGCATACCCTCCCAGAGATACTACACCTTCCTGTATGCGGGCACCACCGCTGTCGTTCAAGCCAATAACAGGTGCACCATTCTGCATCGCAAGGTCCATAATTTTACAGATCTTCTCGGCATGGGTTTCTGAAAGAGAACCGCCAAAAACAGTAAAGTCTTGTGAAAAAACGTACACTAACCGGCCATTAATCTGTCCATAACCGGTTACAACACCATCACCAGGATATTTCTCTTTCTCCATGCCGAAATCAGTACTCCGGTGGGTTACTAACATCCCTATTTCTTCGAAAGTACCTTCATCCATCAAAAAATGAAGACGTTCTCTGGCAGTTAATTTGCCTTTTTTATGTTGACTGGCTATACGTGCTTCGCCACCGCCTGCATGGGCCTGTTTTATTTTATCCTGAAGTAAGGTTAGTTTATTCTCCATTCGTATGCGCTATTTTTATAAATGTAAAAAATTACCAGCGATATTGTAGTCTGGCCGTAAATACATCGTCTTTTAAGTCTGTTGTATAATCCGGCAACAGTGTATCCCCGTTAACCACATGTTCATAGTAAAGCGTAAATTTCACCCGGTCGCTGGCTGAATAGGTAAGGCCATATCCCAATGTGCTAAATTTTATGTCGGCAGCGGTTGTGTTGTTGTTCAAGCCAATCTGGTTTTCCTTAATTTTAGTATTGGGGTCGTATACATCATAAGCGGCAATTGCGGTAAACTTTGATGTCATAATCTGCTGCGTTAACCATAGGTAATAACCATCAAACTCACGCAGATAAAGATCTGTCGGCGGTTGTTCATCAAAACTTTTGCTGGCCTCGGTACCAGTAAAGTCCTCAGAAACAGCAACGCCGGGCTGTTGTCCCGTCACATATTCGGCCTTTAAGGTTGTTTTTCCAAAAGGATTATCATACTCCAGTTGCATATCGGCACCATAATACTCCCTGCGCGCATGGTATCCAATATAGCTGGGGCTGGTATTTTTTGTGAAACCATCATCATTACTCGTGTAATAGCTTTCCGTATTATTGCGCACAGAACCATGGTAATAGGACCCACCGAACCCAATTTTTAATTTGTTGCTGGCCAGGCTGTCAAATTCAAATTTCACATTACCAATAATGTCTTTCTTCGAATCGTAATCTCTGGAATTATAACCACTGCCATTAATTAAACCAAGCTCTGCGGTAAAAAAGCTAAACTTACCAATCGGGTGATAAGCCAGCATCACACCAATATCGCGTTCACGCGGCATGATGGTTTGGAAAACCCTGGCCCGTTCCGGAAAATCGCGGTTACCTGATGAATATGCAATAGAGTAACCAAACGGACGGTTAAATAAACCGGCTGTTAATTCCAATGATATTAAATCTGGATGGTGCAGTTTGATGTAAGCATCCATCAATTGTACGCCGTCTTGTGTAAAATCGAGTTGAAAAGCGAGATTAGAAAATTTGTCATCCCGTTCAACTTTTAAGCGGCCACGTCTTATCATAAACCTGTCTTGCGAATTTTTGTCAAAATCACCACCAGAAAACGACGAAATGCCTGGCGACTGCGCATGTTGGAATTGCGTTTGCAAATATCCTGAAAATTTTAGGTTCTTAAAGTCGTTGGATGCGGGCTGGTTATCGCTTTGTGACCATACGACAGTAGGAAATATAATAAAGGCTAATAAAAATAATCTTCTCATTGTAATGTTAACATATCAAATCGCTAAATTACAGTTAATGACTTGTTATATCTCATTTTCGTTACTTTTTTGCAATTTTATTGAGCAAGACTCGTTATTTTGTTTACTTGGAATTACATTTGCTATTGACAATTCACAAGAATGATTGTATGGAATTGAAGAAAAGAGATAAAATAAGTATAGTCCTTGCTTTTTTGGGCATCTTCCTCGTGAAGATGGTCATTTGTGTAGCGCCTGTATTTATCAATCAATTCGACAAACAAACCATCAACGATGTGATCATGCAAGTGGAGCTGGAACATGGAGCTGATACTGATACTGGCAAGAATTTTAAAGTTGCTGATATTAAGTTAACAGATTACCTATCTACTTATCATTATATTCCCTTGCGTTACCATTTTCAGGTTGACAATAGTTACATAGAGCATATAAAGCGCTATGTGAACCCCTATCATCCTATGGTGCCTACACCGCCTCCCAACTCCCTATCTTAAGTAAACCTACGGTATCTAATTATCGAGGTGCCGTTGTATAAATTATTACTTAAATAAATTAAATTCATTTTTATGAAAGATAGGAATTCAATCTTTTCGGGGTTGGAGTTAAAACAATATTTCTCAAAAAGGAACTTAAAGCATGATTTACCAGCCAGTATAGTGGTATTTCTAGTCGCCCTTCCCTTGTGTTTGGGCATTGCTTTAGCCTCTGGCGCACCCTTATTTGCGGGTCTGTTAACCGGTGTTATCGGTGGCGTGGTGGTAGCTTCTTTGAGTGGTTCACAATTAAGTGTTAGTGGACCAGCCGCTGGCCTAACGGTTATTGTACTGGGTGCCATTACCCAGTTAGGCGATTACCAAACTTTTTTAATGGCTGTAGTACTTGCCGGAGCCCTGCAACTGGGCTTAGGTTTGTTAAAAGCCGGATCAGTAAGCAGTTATTTCCCTTCCAGTGTAATCGAGGGTATGCTTGCGGCAATTGGGGTAACACTGATTTTGAATCAGATTCCCTATGTGATGGGTATAGATCCCTCACAGTATACAATATCTGCCCTAACCAGCGGAAACACAAATTTCGGTATTGCCGCTATCGTTATCGGCTTACTTTCATTGGCCATATTAATATTCTGGCCTAAGTTTAAAAAGCTTAGCAGCGTGCCTGCCCCTTTAGTGGTGGTTGTTCTAGGTATCGCTTTGGCTTATGTATTTAAAAATACAGGATATGCAGTTGATGCCAAACAAATGGTGGCCATCCCAGAAGTAAACGGGTGGAAAGATTTCACTGGTTTATTTATGATGCCAAATTTCGCTACCATTCAGAATCCACAAGTATGGGTAGTGGCTGGTACCATTGCTATTGTGGCCAGTCTTGAAACATTACTTGGAATTGAAGCGGTCGATAAACTCGACAAACTAAAACGTACCTCTCCATCTAATAGAGAGTTAGTGGCACAAGGTATTGGAAACATGACCAGTGGTATGCTGGGTGGTTTACCCATGACTTCGGTAATTGTTAGAAGTTCTGCAAATGCCAACTCGGGCGCTAAAACCAAAATGTCGTCCTTTTTCCATGGTTGCTGGTTATTGTTATCGCTGTTGTTTATCCCTGGTGTTATCAACATGATTCCTTTAGCCTGTTTAGCTGCGGTACTATTATTCACAGGTTACAAGCTAACCCGTATCGATTTGTACAAACACATGTACAGTAAAGGCTGGAACCAGTTTGTTCCTTTCGTGGTTACGGTTATCGCAGTGTTATTAACAGATTTACTTAAAGGTGTTGCAATCGGTATGCTGGTATCAATCTTTTACTTATTGCGTACCAATATGCGTAACCCTTATTTTTATCAGTTACAGCAAGATGGTACTAAGAAAGATCTACGAATTAACCTTGCAGAGGAAGTTTCGTTTTTAAATAAAGCAGCTATTCAGACAATTTTAGCTAAAATCCCTAAGGAAACAAACGTAACCATTGATGGGACGAACTCAAAATACATCGATTCAGATGTGTTAGAGACTATTTTTAACTATAAGCATAATGCTTATTCAAAAGGGATCATAGTAACGTTGAAAAACATTAAAAATCACTATGAAATCCCAAAATTATCAGACAATCTAGTTCAAGAAATAAATAAATAACATTTTATGTGCGCAAAATTAGAAAAACAACATACTCACGAGATAACATACGAAGGCCTTTTAAAGGGTAATAAAGATTGGGTTGCAGCAACCCTGGAAGAAGATCCGAGTTTCTTCGAGCGCCTTTCAGCTGGCCAGAAACCACCAATTTTATGGATTGGCTGTTCAGATAGCCGCGTACCTGCCAACCAGATTACCAATACCAACCCTGGTGATATCTTTGTTCACCGTAACATTGCCAATGTGGTTGTACATACCGATATGAACATGTTAAGTGTATTAGATTACGCGGTAAATGTTTTAGAGGTAGAACATGTGATTGTATGTGGCCACTATGGATGTGGTGGTGTTGCCGCCGCTATGGGCAACAAACAACATGGTATTATCGACAATTGGTTGAGAAATATCAAAGATACCTACCGTTTACACTTCCATGAACTGGATATCATCTCTGATCCTGTAGAACGAGGTAATCGTTTGGTTGAGCTTAATGCTATCGAAGGTGTATTCAACCTGAGTAAAACTTCTATTGTACAAAACCGTTGGGCAAATGGAAAAAAACTTTCGGTTCATGGCTGGGTTTATTCCTTAGAAACCGGTCTGATCAAAGACCTTAATGTAAGTGTTCAGTCTAATGACCACCTGGGTTCAGTATTTAAAATTGAAGGACTTACAACATCGTCATAAATCTCGAAATTCATTAATAATAAGCCGGATCTGCAAAGATCCGGCTTTTTTTTTGCCTTAAATTATTAGGTATGGGGCCCATACATAGGTGTTAAGTCGCCGTTATAAGGGTGTTTAAACGGCTGTAGCCGTTCTAAGGCCCTTGAAAGGCCCTTCTAACCCCCTTCTAAAGCCCTTATAACTATAGCAAAAACGAGTTTTTTTGTTTAAAATTTTTGTCTTGTATCAGCATAGCTATACACGGTGTCCTATACTGAAATACGTTTACAAAAAAGTCTTGTTACTACTATTTATTTACATTGATTTTTGTTCCTACATGCTGTTTACATTTCTTAAAACGGACCTCTTAAATTTCCTGTATTGGTGTAGTTATACGTTCGGCATTTTCCTCCAATTCTTCGTTCATCCTGGAATGAATACTGACGGCGCTTATTATTCCAAAACTAATCCGAGCCTCGCATATGCTCATCCCGAGGCTATGGCCCGCCATACAGCGCGCTTTTTTCTGAAGGCGTAATAAACCGTTGTTTACTTTGTTGGTAAACCTGAGAGATACACTTAGCATTATGTGTATAGCTTTTTTAACAATTGCAAACACAAATCGCTTCTTTAATCATTTGATTCCTTATTGGAAATGTAAAAAACCTGTTACGTTAACAAGTTCAGTTGTGCTCACATCCTAAGAATGAATGAGTTTCAAAAAAGCAAATTTTTACGGCCTAAGGGGTGTTTCAGTTTGAGATGTCAAAATTTGTATTTTCATCAAAATTACGCTCTGGGAGTGCTTTAATTAAAGTAAAGTAACTCCAAATCCAACAAGCGTGTACTATAAAATCAAATTAATGTATGAATGAAAACAAAGGTTTTGAACCATGGTTACAACATGGACCTAAATTTCGAAAAGCCTTAATTGTGCTTAACCTTACAGGAATGTTCCTCATTCCCGTAAGTTCGCTTTCAGCAGCTGTGCCAGCCGCTTATCCATCAAAAGAAAAACATGTCAAAAATTATCGGTTACTAATTGACCTTAAGGGGAGGGTAACTGATAGTAAAGGTTTGCCGCTACCGGGGGCAACCGTTCGTGTTAAAGGGGGTAAGCAAGCTGTTGTTACAAACAATAACGGGGAATTTACGATGGCGAATGTTGCCGAAAACGCCGTGCTCCTGGTTTCTTATACAGGATATGCGACTAAGGAAATTCCTGTAACTGCCAACAGCCCGATGAGCATTGTTCTTGAAGAAGACGCTGCTAACCTTAATGAAGTTGTGGTAGTGGGTTATGGTTCTGTTGACCGTAAAGAACTAACTAGTGCGGTAACCACGTTACGGCAAGAAGACCTAGTTTCTGGTGCAGTATCACCGCTTCTTGCCATTCAGGGAAAAGTGCCGGGATTAAATATCAGTTCTTCAAATGGAACCGATCCAAATGCTGGCATGTCGTTACAACTCAGGGGAGTAAACTCAGTAAACGCTTCCCAAGGGCCATTGGTGGTTATTGATGGTGTTCCAGGTGGCGACCTCAACTCGGTTGTTAAGGAAGATATTGAATCTATTAACGTGTTGAGAGATGCCTCTGCTGCTGCCATATATGGTACGCGTGCATCAGGAGGTGTAATTCTTGTTACCACTAAAAGACCGCAGGCCGGACAGCCATCTGTAACGTTCACCACCGAATTGTTCACCGAGACGGTAAGAAAACGCCCAGAAATGTTGTCGGCTGAGCAGTTTGTAGCCAACGGCCTAGGTGATGATTTAGGACATAACACAGACTGGTATGATGAGGTTACCCGAAACAAGCCTTTTAGTCAGCGCTATGTGTTGAGTATGAGCGGCGGTTCAGAAAATGCGAATATCCACACGACAATTTTTAAAAGAGATGCCAAAGGCATTGCGATAGGATCCGGACGTAGTGAAATCGGTGGTCGGATAAACAGTAACTTTAAAATGTTTAATGGCATCGCAGAGTTGTCTACCAACGTCAGCTACAACCAGGTTAATGCCGACTTTTCCAACAATGATATCTTTAACATGGCATTGGTGTTAAATCCAACGGAAACCCCTTACAACTCACAAGATGTAACCGGGTACAATGTTATGGTTGGAGGTTATGACTACTGGAACCCAGTGGCAGAAATTAATCTGCGCTCAGATCAACGGCAATATAAATACTTGCTTGCCAATACCACGTTGAAGATCAATCTCACAAAGGATTTGTTCACTTCTGGTACTTTCGGCATAAAAAGCAACAATGATTACGGCCGCTTCTACCGTTCTGCCCAACACCGCGAATCAAGGTTAAATGGTATCGACGGCTATGCAAGCCAGGACTATAATCAATATGAAGACCGGATTTTCGAGTGGACAGTAAACTACAATAAAAAGTTTGGTGAACACTCCATTAATGCGGTAGGTGGTTATAGTTACCAGGATTTCAATGGACAAGGGTTTAGTGCCAATAATTCCAACTTCCCAGTTGATGGTATTAGGGAGCATGACATGGGAAAAGGAACTTTCATTGTAGATGGACGTGCCGGAATGAATTCCTTTAAAAACCCGTCAGTTAAACTAGCTGCTTTCTTTGGCCGTTTGAACTATTCTTTTAAAGATAGATACATTTTAACTGCTGCAATTAGACAGGAAGGATCATCAAAATTTGCGCCTGGAAACCGATGGGGTACATTCCCAGGATTGTCTGCAGGCTGGCGTGCGTCTGAGGAGTCTTTCATTAAAAACCTGAATTTCTTTGACGATCTTAAATTCAGGGCTGGATACGGTGAAACCGGAAATGAAGGATTTAATGCCAATGTGGCTACCCGCATGTATGGTGCTGATGCCTGGTACCTTGTTAATGGCAACTGGATTCGCACCTATGGTGTATTGCACAACCAGAATCAGAACATTCGTTGGGAGGTTAAAAAGGAATATAACGTCGGTATGGATTTCGCTTTCTTCAATAGAAAGCTGTCTGGCCGTATTGATTATTACAAACGTAAAATCGACGATTTAATTTACGACATCAGCGTATCGCAGCCGCCGGCCATTCATGATAAAACCACAATGAATATTGGAAGTATGCAAAATGAAGGTTATGAGTTCGAATTGACTTATAATGCAGTAAATAATACAGATTGGAACTACACTACCAGTTTAGTGGCATCGCATAACAAAAGTACACTGAATTCCTTATATGGTAGCCAGACTTTCTCCGACAGGAAAGGATTCCCTGCGCCAGGTTCTCCTGGTAACGCCGTAAGGCTCTATCCGGGTGAGGATATAGGCCAATTTTTTATCTGGAAATTTGCAGGCTTCACCCCCGAAGGCAACTGGATGTTGTACGATCAGAACAATGAGGCCTTTGACGTAACGAAACGCAATAAAACGAATGCTGATAAGCGCTTTATCGGTAACGGTATTCCCAAATTGCAATTGTCATGGAACCATACTGTATCCTATAAAAACTGGGATGCAAGTGTTTACATGAGGAGCTGGTTAAACTATGACGTGTTTAATATGATAAACATGTACTACAGTTTGCCAAATGTTAAGGGGCAGAACGTGTTAAAAGATGCTTACGATAAACATAAAGACATTAGGGGTGAAAAAGAGCTAAGTGACTATTGGTTGGAAAAAGGTGATTTCCTAAAGATAGATGTGATTAGTCTTGGTTATACCTTTAATAAAAGTCTGATTAAGCCATTGAAAAACCTAAGGCTATACGCTACTGGCAGGGACCTGTTTGTATTTACAAAATATAGCGGTTTAGATCCGGAAGTTAATATTAACGGATTAGAGCCTGGTTTTGAAGAGCGTAATGCCTACCCGAAAACCAGAACATTTATGTTCGGATTACAAGCTAATTTCTAGGTTAAAGGAATTTAAAATAAAAAACATGAAAAATAAATACTTATGGACCATTGCTATTTCCGCTATTTTAATGGGAGGTTGCACTAAACTGGATCCGGAATTTTATAGTCAGGTAACACCTGAAAACTTTTTTAGAAGTGAAAAAGATGTACTTGCTGCGTTAAACAGGCCGTTTACGCATGCCCGTTGGTATGTAGGTGAGGACAGGTGGAACCTGCAGGAATATACTGCAGATAATTTAGCTATAACCACCAAAGGTCGCCACTGGTATAACGGTGGCGAAAATGAACGCTATCACTACCACAAGTGGACGGCTGATGACGGATGGATCTGGGGAGCCTGGCGTGGAACATTGATGGGGGTAGCGCTGGCGCTAGACACTAAGTCTGACCTTGAAAAGCTGGATTACACCCGGTTTGCACTAACAAAACAGGATCAGGACGCTCACCTTAACCAGCTTAATACCCTTGTGGCTTATTTTTATCTTCGTGGCCTGGATTATTTTGGTGGTATGCCAATCTTTACTGCCCTCGATCAGGAATCACTACCCCGGAGTACCGATCAGGAACTTTTTAATCACATTGAAAGCATCCTGAAAGAAGCGATTCCCAAACTGAACAAGAAACAGGCAGGTGAAAGGGAAGAAGGTGCACTTAAGCAAGCAGCGGCTGCAGCGATGTTAGCACAGCTTTATTTTAATGCCGAAGCTTATATCGGAAAACCGATGTACAACGAAGCCATGAAACTGTCTCAGGATATTATCAACAATGAGTATGGTGTTTACACGCTTGATAATACATGGAATGGTCCGCATGGTTTTAATAACGACCGTTCGCCAGAAATTATTTGGTCAATTCCTTCCCAGTTTAACAGGTTACAATACGACTGGTTTTATTCAGTGTTTTATCATTATAATACCAGACAACATTTTAACACTGATATGGGTGCCAATAATGGTGCACACTTAACGCCATCAAGAAAACCAGACAGCACCCTATACTCAGCTGATTTTAAGTTAGGTTCTCCTTATGAAACTTTTGATAATGCTGATTTACGTAAAAAGCCGTTCAAGTTTCTTGGCAACGGTAATTACGAGGGCATGTTTATAAATGGCCTTCACAAAACGCCTGCAGGTGCGGTTATTAATGGTGGTGAGGAATATAAAGATCAGCCTTTAGTTTTCAGGGACCAGGTAGCCCGGTTTTCTGAAGTGGGCCCGGGTAAGAAGTACAGTTCTATTTCCCAGTTAGAGTCAAAAATGGCAACCGGGGAGGAAAATACCGGTGTACGCCCAGTTAAGGTGCCTATACCGCCACTAACTGAAAATACGCTTCGCTGGGGAGCCGATAATCCTGTAATTCGTTTGGCAGAGATCTATTATATGCTCGCAGAATGCAAATGGAGAGCAGGGGATAAGGCAGGTGCCGCTGAACTGATTAATACCGTGCGGAAGAGAAACTTTGCGGGTGGTATCGATCCAAATCCAGTAACTGCTGCTAATTTAGATCAGAACAGGTTTCTGGATGAGTGGAGTATAGAATTCCTGGCAGAAGGCAGAAGGAGGACGGATCTGATCCGCTGGAATGTTTTTACAACAGCGAACTGGTGGGATCATCAGGCATCAGGTTCAACCCACCTGAACAGATTTCCGGTGCCAACTGAGGCGATATCCGGAAATAACAATTTGACCCAGAATCCAGGGTATTAAAATGGATAATGAATATTAAAAAGCCTGCCTCCGTTATCTGGAGGCAGGCTTTTTAGTGTAATAAATTTTTATGGCTTAATCTTCAGCTAAAAACGGGTAACGGTAATCTTTAGCAGGTTCAAAAGTTTCTTTGATGGTACGTGGAGATACCCAGCGTAACAAATTGATCATCGATCCAGCTTTATCGTTTGTACCAGAACCTCTGGCGCCACCAAATGGCTGCTGACCAACAACTGCTCCTGTACACTTATCGTTAATGTAGAAGTTACCTGCTGCGTTACGCAAACGTTGTGAAGCCAATTCAATCGCATAACGATCTTGTGAAATAATTGAACCTGTTAACGCATAGATAGAAGTTTTATCAACAATATCTAATACCTGCTCAAATTCTTCGTCGTTATACACATAAACGGTTAATACCGGACCGAATAATTCTTCACACATGGTGGTGTACATCGGATCATTAACAACCAAAACAGTTGGTTCAATGAAATAACCTTTAGACTTGTCGTAGTTACCACCAGCTATGATCTCTACAGATGGATCATTTTTAGCCGCATCAATGTATTTAGCCAGTTTATCGAATGAGTTTTCATCGATTACGGCATTAATGAAATTACTGAAATCTTCTGTAGGGCCCATTTTGAAGGTCGCTAAATCGCGAACCATCAATTCTTTGATTTTTGGCCACAAGCTTTTCGCCACGTATACACGTGAAGCAGCAGAACATTTCTGTCCCTGGTATTCAAAAGCACCCCTAATGATGGCTGTGCTTGATGCTTCTACGTCTGCAGAGCTATGAACCACGATAAAGTCTTTACCGCCGGTTTCACCAACTATACGAGGGTAAGTTTTAAATTTATGGATGTTGTTACCAATGGTTTTCCAGATGTTCTGGAATACACCCGTAGAACCTGTAAAGTGTATGCCTGCGAAATCAGGGTGGTTAAAGATCACTTCACCTGCATCCGGACCAGAAACATAAACCAGGTTGATTACCCCATCAGGTAAACCAGCTTCTTTTAAAATTTGCATGATTACGTTGGCTGCATAGATCTGCGTATTAGCAGGTTTCCATACTACAACATTTCCCATCATGGCTGCAGAAGTAGGTAAGTTACCTGCAATGGCCGTGAAGTTAAAAGGCGTCAATGCAAACACAAAACCCTCTAATGGGCGTTGCTCCACACGGTTCCATGCCCCTTTGGAAGAGATTGGCTGTTGCTTGTAAATATCAGACATGTAGCTTACGTTGAAACGTAAAAAGTCGATAAACTCACAAGCTGAGTCAATTTCGGCCTGGTAAGCGTTTTTACTTTGACCCAACATGGTCGCTGCATTTAATTTGTAACGGTAGGTACCTGCAATAAGGTCGGCAGCTTTTAAAAAGATAGCCGCACGGTGTTCCCAGCCTAGGTTTTCCCATTTTTCCTTAGCCGCTAATGCAGCGTCAATTGCACGGGTTACATGGCTTTGGTCGCCTTTACTATAAGTTCCTAAAATATGTTGATGATCGTGTGGAGGGGAGGTGGTTACTTTATTTTCTGTATAGACTTCCTCTCCGCCAATATACATAGGTATATCAATTTGTTTGGAGCGGGCATCAGCTAATGCCGCTTTTAAAAGTTCACGTTCTTTACTTCCTGGTGCATACCCAAAAATGGGTTCGTTGGTTGGTATGGGTACGTTAAAAAATCCTTTTAGCATGATCTCGATTGTTGTTTGTACAAATATAGCGTAATTTTTGTAGCCATAAATAGCTTGGGCCGCAGGCAAGGGTGATTTATGGTTCATAATGCTTATTTTTGAAAACTAGATGATAAAGTACTTACGCTTGCTGCTGCTTCCGTTTTCGATTGTTTATGGGTTGGTCGTCCTGATCAGAAATAAATGCTATGATTGGGGTTGGTTTAATTCGCAATCCTTTGACCTGCCCGTTATTTGCGTGGGTAATCTGGCAGTTGGCGGTTCTGGTAAAACACCGGTTACTGAATACCTGGTCGACTTATTATCTGGTTATAAAATCGCCATTCTGAGCAGGGGCTATGGCCGCAAAACTACAGGTTTCATTAGAGCAGATCAAAATGCCACAGCCGAAACTATTGGTGATGAGCCCATGCAATACTATCGAAAGTTTCCACAGGTAACGGTGGCAGTATGTGAAGACCGCGTTACTGGAATTAAACAACTGCAGGCAGATCACGATCTGATTCTACTTGATGATGCCTTTCAGCACCGCCGGGTAAAACCAGGTTTTAGTATTTTGCTTTTTGAATACCATAAGCTTTTAGAACCACAGTGGTTATTACCAGCTGGCAACTTGCGCGAACCATTTAGCGGCTATAAACGGGCACAGGCAATATTAATTACCAAAACACCTGACACAGCCAGCGAAATGCAGCGCTTAAAGCTCAGTATACGTTTTCATAACCGCCTAAGCCCCGCATTCTCCGGCCTGCAATACAAGGATCTCGTACAGGTCTATACATCACAAACCCTGGCGATGGCAAAATTGCCGGTGGATACTGTTGTATTTTTGCTTACTGGTATTGCTAATCCGGCACCTCTGGTGGGATACCTAAAATCATGTGGTACACGTGTTATACACCATGAGTATGCAGACCATCACACTTTTAATTCAACAGAAATCAATCGCCTGGTGGTAGCTTTCCGGGAAGAAAAATCAACTGAAAAAATAATCATCACAACAGAAAAGGATGCACAGCGTTTATCTGCTGCCGGACTGCAAGAATTACTCGTAGATTTACCGGTCTATTTTTTGCCTATAAAAATTAATATACTGGCAAAAGATAAGCTTACCTTTGATCAAAACGTTATAAACTATGTTTCAAGCTATACACGAAACCGTACAACATATTAATGCAAGAACAGAACAATTTAAGCCTGAAATAGGAATAATATTAGGTACTGGCCTTGGTGGCCTGGTTAGTGAAATGGAAATAGCATTTAGTTTGATGTATCCTAACATACCCAACTTTCCCATCTCAACCTTAGAGTTCCACTCCGGTAAATTGATTTTCGGAACGTTAAATGGTAAAAAAGTAGTGGCCATGCAAGGTCGCCTACACTACTATGAAGGTTATAGCATGCAGCAGATTACTTTTCCGGTTCGAGTAATGAAAGCCTTAGGAATCAAATATTTGTTTGTATCGAATGCGGCAGGTTCTTTGAATCCTGATTTTAGAAAAGGGGATCTCATGATTATCAATGATCACATCAATTTGCAGCCAGAAAGTCCGTTAAGAGGAAGGAACGATGGGGAAATGGGTCCGCGTTTCCCGGATATGAGTGAGCCTTACAATCGTGAACTGATCAATCAAGCTTTGAGTATAGCCGAGGCCGAAGGGATTTCCTGCAAACAGGGTGTTTATGTTTCGGTAACAGGACCAAATCTGGAAACCAAAGCTGAATATAGATACCTGCGCATTATTGGCGGCGATGCTGTAGGCATGAGTACCGTGCCTGAAGTTATTGTAGCCAACCACATGGCGCTGCCGGCTTTTGCCATCTCTGTTTTAACCGATGAAGGTTTTCATGAAGACCTTAAACCTGTCAGGATTGAAGAGATACTGGAAACTGCCCGCGAGGCAGAACCAAAAATGACTAAAATTTTAAGCCAGTTAATTGCTAATCTGTAATGTATAAAGCCCTTGTTCTTTCTGTTCTTTTTTGTCTCCTGTTTACCGGGCAACAGCTTGTTGCGCAGGATCTTAAAACCAACGTTAGAGATAATAAAGAACTGGATTCGCTCAGGAAACAGCTGGATAGTGGCGAAGATTCGGTGGTGTATACTTCCAAATATGTGCGTTTTACCACCCTGCGCCTAACCGAAGACAGCATTCAGACCTTTCCGTTAGATACCAGTTTACGCAACTTCCAGAACTATAGTCCGATTTCAGAACCCCTAAGGCCAACAATCGGTTTAGGCAACCTGGGATTGCCGGTAAAACCGTTGCTGTTTGAACCTAACCGAACTATCGGTTTTGACTTAGGCTTTCACTCCTTAGATGCGTATGCCTTAACTCACGATGACATTATGTATTACCAGGCGCGCACACCATTTAGCAACCTGTATTACATGGGGGCTGGCCGTACAGAACAAATATTTAGAGTAACAGTTGGTCAGAACGTTAAAAAGAACTGGAGTGTTGGTGCTAATTACGTCCGCATGGATGCTAATGGTATCTATGATCACCAACGTGGAGATGACCTGAACGCGGCGCTGTTTAGTTGGTACGAGTCGCCAAACAAAAGATATAACGTATTTGCCAGTGCTGTGTTTAACACGCTAAAGGCAGAGGAAAACGGTTCGCTGTTTGGAAACCTCGATTCGCTGGACGACAACGTGTCAACTGATGCGCTGCCGGTTAATTTAACATCAGCGAAACAGATTTCCAGACGTAACTCCGTATTGATTAGACAATCTTATTTTATTGGCCGGATTGATACCGTAGATCAGGAAGTTTCACAAAAAGTATTGCCTACTAACAAGATCAGTTACTTGTTCACTTATACCAATGAAACTTTTAGTTTCTTTAAAAATGAAGATGACGCTGGTGACCGGGAGGTATTACCGCCAGGCTTAATTGATCCCCGGAGTACTAATGATTCAACCAATGTAAAGCACCTGAGCAACCAATTTATCTATGGTTTTTTTCTTAGGGGCAAATCGCAGTCCTTTATTAAAAATGAGCTGAAGGTAGACGTTGGAATCAGGCACGACTATTATAAATACATGCAGCAGGCAAGGTATCCTGATCTGACCAATTATTACCTTTATAATTCTACTTTTCAGAATGCCAGTTTATTGGGTTCCTTGGGTTATCGTTTTAGTAATCGGATTGACCTGAATGTGGATCTGCAACAGATATTTCAAGGCCGCCAGGCGGGAGATTACCTATACGAGGCTAAAAGTAACGTGCTGATTGGTGATGCTGTTGGGCGGATTGTTTTGGGGGCTTATATGGAAAATAAATCACCTGCGGAAGTATATAACCGTTATTTTGGTAACCATTATAACTGGATTAACGATTTTGATCGTACAAACACCATTAATTTCAACTTTGCCTACCTTAATGATCGGTATAGGTTTGAAGTTGGTGCCGAGTATTTCCTGATCGACAATTACTTGTATTTCGGTCAGGATGGAGATGTAGGCATTAAACCCATGCAAAACGATGGCAGTCTAAACTTATTGAAAGTGAAATTGGGTAAGAAATTTAAGTTCGGCAAGTTTAACCTGGACAGCTACGTGATGTACCAGAAAACAGATCAGGATCATATACTACGTACACCAGAGTTGTACACATTTAATAGTTTTTTTATGAACCAGACTTTTTTCAAAGTTCTGAAAACCGACGTTGGTTTTGACCTGCGCTACAATACAGCGTATTTAAGTTATGCCTATTCTCCGGCAGCCAGTCAGTTTTACCTTCCGACAAAAGACAACCGCCTTAAATCAGAACCAATACTGGATGTCTGGGTTCGCGCAAGTTTAAGAAAAGCCAACCTTTTTGTAAAATACGATTACGTAAATATGGGGCTGTTTGCAGATAACTACCAAACTGTAGAGAACTATTTAATGCCACAAAGGATGCTGAAGTTTGGTGTGAGTTGGAATTTTTACGATTAAAATATTTACTTTTATCTTTTCCAGTTTTTTCTAATAGCGCTGGAACAGGAGATAAACAATTACAAATACAGTTTTACATAAAATATAACTATGAGCAAAGCAATAATAAAAACAGAAAAAGGAGACATGACCGTTGAGTTTTATGATAATGATGCACCAAATACCGTTGCCAATTTCAAAAAACTAGCTAGTGAAGGTTTTTATAACGGCGTTACTTTTCACCGTGTAATTCCTAATTTTGTGGTTCAGGGAGGTTGCCCAAATTCAAAAGATCCAAAAACTGCTCATTTAGCAGGTACTGGTGGTCCGGGTTACAAAATTGATTGTGAATTAACCGGAGAGAACCAATATCACGACCGTGGCGTATTGTCTATGGCACATGCTGGTAGAAATACTGGTGGCTCGCAGTTCTTTATTTGCCACAGCAGAGATAATACTGCGCATTTAGATAGAAACCACACTTGTTTTGGTAAGGTTATTGAAAATGTAGACCTGGTTGACGACATTAAAGCAGGCGACAAGATTTTAAGCATAGATTTGATAGAGGATTAATTATGAATTTAAGAGGAATAGTAGCCGTTTCTGGTAGGCCAGGGCTATTTAAACTGGTAGGACAAAACAAAGCAGGATATGTACTGGAGAGCCTTGATGCTCAGAAAGTAAAAATTGTTGCAAACATTGCAAATACCAAGTTAGCATCGTTAGAGGATATTACTGTTTATGGTAACAATGATGACTTAAAACTTGTTGATGTGTTAGCCAACATGGCTGCTGCTACAGGAGAAGTTCCGGAGGCTAAAGCTGACGCGGCTACCTTGAAAGCTTTTTTCAAAGAAGTAGCACCAGATCACGACGAAGAGAAAGTTTATGCTTCTGACATGAAGAAAATTCTTTCCTGGTATCACTTGTTAAAGGAATTGCCTTTGTTTACAGAGGAAGCTCCAGGTAATGCAGAGCACGAAAGTGTGTTAGCTGAGGAAAAGGCCGCTGCCAAAATTAAAGCAACGCCTAAGCCTTCAAATGCTAAAGCACCAAGCAAAACCAATCAGCCTGCTAAAAAAGCAAACATGACGAGTAAAAAAGGTGTTTAACTAGCCTTATACAAAAGAAAAGCCTGTCTCCATTATGGACGACAGGCTTTTTGCGTTTATAGACTTTACTTATGCAAAAGTCAATATTAGCCAAAAAAGAATTGCCGAGATAATAATAGCGATCCAGTAGCTATACTTTGAGCCGCTGGTATCACTTTTATATCTGTATTTTCTTTTGAAATCTGGTACCATAATTTGTCCTCCTATTTTAATGATGTTTTCCAGGTCGCTTATCCATAAAGAAATTATTCGTGGTGGTAAGGTTCGCCTTTCAAAATACTGAATGCCCGGTAAAGTTGTTCAACGAAAAATAATCGAACCATCTGGTGAGAGAAAGTCATGTCTGATAGGGATATGCTGGAGTTGGATCGTTTATAAATACTTTCATCAAAACCATAAGGTCCACCAATGATAAACACTAAATGCTGAACACTTCCGATCATTTGTTTGTTTAGATAATTTGCAAATGATACAGAACTGTGTTTTTTGCCTTTTTCGTCAAGTAGTAACACTACGTCAAGGTTGCTCAATTGTTTGGAAATCAATGCTGCTTCCATACTTTTTTGTTGTGCTTCAGTCAGGTTTTTGGTATTCTTTAACTCTGGAATTATAACCATGTTAAAGCCGATATAGTGTTTTAGCCGGTTAAGGTATTTTTCGATGCCTTCAATGAGGTATTTATCCTCTGTTTTACCCACCACCAGTAAGGTTATCTTCATGTTATATGCTGCTAATAATCAAAGGTAAAATATTACGTTCGAAACAGGTGTTTATGTGCCTGTATTTTTAATTTATGACAATTAACTTCAAGAGATTTTGATTAGGTTTACCAGGAATGCATTTGCATTTTTTAATTATGAGCCATACAAAAGAACATATCATCAGTACCTATCGAAATCAAATTAACACTGAGCAGGGACGCATTGATGCTTTGATCAAACAGTTGAACCAGATTTCCTTATCCCGCCTTGGTTTGTTCCTCGCAGAGATTGTGTTTGTAGCCTGTATCATTGCCTGGGGTTATCATTGGATTTACGTGGTGTTGATGTTAGCAGTAGTCGCCTTATTTATTGTGCTGGTAAAAAAGCAGGGTAAAGTTCAGCTAGAACTGGAGTATGCCAGGAAATTATTATGGGTGTATCAGAATGAGGAGAACATCATGGTAAACCGGAACAATGGTTATGATGATGGCGAAAATTATGTAAGCGAAAAACACGCTTACACCTCCGACCTGGATGTTTTTGGCCCCTTGTCTTTATTCGATTTTATAAACCGCTGTAAAACTACTAAGGGAAGAGATTTGCTTGCTTCACATCTAAATACGGCTTGCCAGCGGGACGTGATCATGGCCCGTCAGGAAGCGATTAAGGAAATAAAAGGACATATTGACGATACATTTCATTTTCGTGCACGCTTACAAAAACACCAGCCTGAACAGCTTGCCCTGGTTGAAACGAAGTTAAGTGAGGAATTACCTGGTCAGCTTAAATTTACCGAATCTCGCTTTATACGCGGGTATGTTGTTGTGGCGCCATTTCTGATGTTTGGCCTGCTGGCTGCCGGCGCCCTGTGGGGCGGTGTATGGTGGAATGTGTTTGGCTTAATCGCTTTATTTAATGCAGCTTTTATCTTTTTTAACCATAAGCATATCCAGCCAGTGTATGATGGTTTTAGTGGTAGTGTAGAGCTGCTAAATTCTTATGCAGGATCCATTGCATGGACTGAAAAAATTACGTGGAACTCCACCTATATAAGATCCTTTTTTTCTACAAGTGCCGATAGCAAGCCGGTAAGTGCAGAAATCAGAGAATTGGCAGCCATTATACAGGCTTTTGATGCCCGTTTGAATATGTTGGTGGGTATGTTTTTGAACTTGTTTTTTCTTTGGGACCTTAAGTGCTGCATTCGTCTGGATAAATGGTATAAGGGTTCATCAGATCACATTCTACATGGACTGGATCGCATTAGTCTTTTTGAAGAGTTGATTTCTTTTGCTACACTTCATTACAATGAGCCTGAATGGACTTTCCCGGTGATTACTGATAGTTATTGTTTGAAGGCGATCGCTTTAGGACATCCATTAATAGATGAAACCAAAAGAATTGATAACAATTATGCCTTAGCTGAAGCGCCAACTGTAGATATTGTAACCGGCTCAAATATGGCAGGGAAAAGTACTTTTCTCCGTACTGTAGGTGTTAATATGGTGTTGGCGTTTTCTGGTGCCCCAGTTTGCGCCAAAAGTCTTGAGCTTTCCATTTTTCAGGTTCTTTCTTATATGCGGATCAAAGATTCGCTGAATGACCAAACTTCCACTTTTAAAGCAGAGCTTAACCGACTAAAGATGATTCTGGAAATTACCAAAAAGGAGCCTAATGCATTTGTGCTAATTGATGAGATGCTGCGGGGAACAAATAGTAAAGACAAGTATTTAGGGTCGCAGGTATTTATCGAAAAGATGATTTCTCAGAAAACGACAGCTTTATTTGCTACGCACGACCTTGCTTTATCAGAGATGGCGCGCGACTATCCTCAACAGGTGCGTAATTACCATTTCGATATCCAGATCACGGAAAGTGAGATGCATTTTGATTACCTGCTAAAGCATGGGGCCTGCAAAACTTTTAATGCGGCTATCCTGCTTAAGCAAATTGGACTAAGTATCGAAAAGCTAAACTAATAATTTTACATTATGGCTATTTCCTCAGCTGACTAATAAGGTCGGCCTGACTAAGTTTGTCAAAAATTTTCAGAAATATTCTTTAATATCTCTTAATCTAGCGTCTGTCTGTCGTTGGAGCTTGTTATTTATTTAATTAACTCCGTTCATTAAGGGTGATTACCTGTTAAATTATGATGTGTTGGTGTTTTACTTCGTAATTGGTTAAAATATGAGTAAAAAAGGATAAAATTAGTGGTAGTTGTGTGATTTTATATAAAAATCAAAATATTTGTTGTTGTTTTTACTGGTAAAAAGTATGAATATGTATTTATTCATGTGGTATAAATAATATATTAGCTAAAAATCTAGTATTAACCTAAAAAAACAATTACAAATGAGTAAAATGCTACCAATTTTGTTGATTTTTTTTCTTTTTGCAGGACATGCAATGGCTCAGGAAAAAATAATCACAGGAATCGTAACCTCTAAAGAGGATGGACTTCCAATGCCAAGTGTGAGCATAAAATTAAAAGGAACAAATGTGGTTGGTCAGACAGGAAACAACGGTAGGTATTCTATTAAAGTTCCAGGCAGTGGTAACCCAGTGTTGGTGTTCAGTTATATAGGATATGGTGTGCAGGAAGTAAATGCTGCAACCAGAACGACTATTAACCTCGCGATGGTGCCAGATCAAAATCTACTTAATGAGGTCCTGGTAGTTGCATATGGAACTGCTAATAAAAACACTTATACAGGTTCCTCTGCACAGATCAATGGCGACGATTTTGATAAGCGGCCAATTACTAACGTCATGAGCGCTGTGGCTGGATCGGCCCCGGGAATTCAGGCAACAAGTGCCGACGGTGCTCCTGGTTCCACACCTGGGATCCGGATACGTGGTTTTGGATCAATTTCTGCCTCAAATGATGCACTTTATGTGGTAGATGGAAGTGTATTTGATGGGAATATTTCAAATATCGATCCTTCCGACATTGAATCGGTTTCCTTATTAAAGGATGCGGCTACTGCCGCACTATACGGCTCAAGAGCTGGAAATGGAGTCGTTCTAATCACTACAAAGAAAGGCAGGTCAGGCAAACAAACATTGAATTTTAAAGCGTCTACAGGCTGGGTGAGCAGAGGATTACCGGAATATGACCGCGTGGATGCCTATCAATATTACCCACTCCAGTGGGAGACTCAAAGAAACAGCCTGGCGTATGGATCTGCCAGAATCCCTTTAGATGTAGCTGGGGGCATTGCCGCAGGGACTATCACCAACTATAATGGCAACAGGTATTCGGGCATCAAAAGTTTGTTAGGGTATAACCCCTTTAATGTGCCGGATAACCAGATTGTCTCTGCTAATGGCATCTTGAATCCTAATGCTAGCCTGTTGTATGCAGATGACTTAGACTGGGCAGATCAGGCTGCTCAAGGTGGGAAGAAAAGACAGAACTACGCCATCTCTTATTCAGGTGGAAGTGAAAAGTCGGATTACTTCGGGTCGTTAGGATATACCAACGATGAGGGTTATTTAATTAACTCTAGTATGAAGCGCTTTAATGGTCGATTGAATGTTAACACGCAGCCCGTTACCTGGTTTAATACCGGATTAAATTTAAATGGTACTTACTCGAAATCACAATTAGACAATGTTGATGACGGCGGTGGAACAAGTTTCATCAACCCTTTTTATATTTCAAGAATGATTGCGCCAATTTACCCGGTACATTTACATGATGCTAATGGTGTAATGGTAATGGATCAGAATGGGAAGCCTCAGTACGACTTTGGTGAGGGCAGACCTTTTGCCTCAGGAAGACATGCGATCTATGAGAACCTAAATGACAAGCAAAACCAGGTAAGAGGCGCAATTGGCGCAAGAACATTCGGAAGTATTCATATTCTCCCTGGATTGAAGGCGACAGCTAGATTAAGTTTTGATCTTCAGGATACCCATGACCGTAGCTTCGATAACCCAAATGTAGGGGACGGCGCGCCATCAGGAAGGGCTTACCAATATTTGTACCGTACTACGAGTTACACTTTCTCGCAATTGGCAGAGTATGACAAAAGGTTTGGTAAACACAACTTGCAGGTTCTTGCGGGACATGAAAACTACAGTTACAAATACAATTATCTTTCTGGAAGCCGTAGTGGAGTGATCGTTAACGGGATAACTGAACTGGTAAATTTTGCTACGGTATTGGGTACTACCTCCTACGAGGACAATGCGACTATCGAAAGTTATTTATCACGTCTTACTTATGATTATGATGGTAAATATTTATTTAGCGGAAGTTTTAGAAGAGATGGTAACTCAAAATTCTCACCAAGCGTGAGATGGGCGAATTTCTGGTCCTTAAGTGCAGGCTGGAACATTAACCGCGAATCGTTTTTTAATGCAGATTGGGTAGACCAGTTGAAAGTGCGTGGATCATACGGTGTTTTAGGAAATGATGGTGGTTTAGGGTATTACCCTTACCAGGCTTTATACGATCTTGGAAGAAATAACCAGGCAGAAGCTGGTGTAATACAAAGATCACTATCGAACCCTGATCTAACCTGGGAAACGTCAAAGAATTTTGATGTAGGTGTAGATTTTAGTTTTTTCAAAGGGCGCTTGGGTGGTAGTGCAGAGTATTTTAAAAGAAAAACCGATGGTTTGATCTTTGAAGTAGAGCAACCGCTTTCTAACGGTGGAACCTATAATGATGGAAACTTTGTTATACCTACAAATATTGGAAGTTTATATAATGAAGGAGGAGAGTTAACCTTGACTGGTCAAGTTGTAAAGAGTAAAGACTTTACTTACACCACAACCCTGAACCTTACGTCATTTAAAAACAAAGTAACCAAACTTCCTGATAACATGAACCTAATCCAGGATGGTACCAAGGCATATAGTGCAGGTCACTCGATATATGATTTTTACCTGCGCGAATATTATGGTGTTGATCCTACAACTGGAAGTGCATTATATAAAACTAATGCTGTGACAAATAATACAACTGTAATCGGACAGGATACGGTGACAACAATTCTTGGTGAAGCAAATTACCGATACACTGGTGAAAGCTCCATACCAGACCTCTATGGCTCTATGATTCATAATTTCAGTTATAAGAACTTTAATCTGGGTGTTCAGTTTACGTTCCAGAAAGGCGGTAAAGTGTACGATGGCGCTTATGCGGCATTAATGCACGGTGGAAATTATGGTACGGCAATGCATGTGGACGCACTAAACCGTTGGAAGAATCCGGGAGATATTACCGATGTACCTCGCTTTGATAATGGACAGGTTTCTAACTATGCCGGGCAAAGTAGCAGGTGGCTTGTTGACGCAAGTTATTTCCAGTTAAACAACGTTACCCTTAATTATAACTTGCCAACCAACTGGCTAGAGGCTATAAAAGCTCAATCTGCAAGTATTTACGTGAGTGGTGAAAACCTTGCCTTATTTTCAAAAAGAAAAGGAATGAGCCCGGGCACTTCATTTAATGGAACAGTAGGAAACAATTATAATTTCAGCCGCACAATATCAGTTGGTGTTAACGTGAACTTTTAACGAATAATTGAAAAGAATATGAAAAATATATATAACAGGTTTTTGCTGGTTGCAATGGTGATCATAACCAGCGCCTCTTGCAAGAAAGAATATCTTCAAACCACGCCCACGGATCAGGTTGCAACCGAGGTTGCTTTTAGTTCTACCACGAATGCCTGGGCAGCTTTAAACGGTATACACCGAACTATGTATTCTCAAATTTTTGGGGTGCAGGCACAAGGTGGCCAAAGTGGAAACATGCTCTACATGGATATTCTTGGAGAGGATATGGTTTTTAACACGTCATCAAGCACCTGGTTGCTTCCGGAGTACAGGTGGATTAGGCACCGGGATGCGACAAGCAGCATGCTATTCTATAATTACCAGTTCTATTACGTAATTATTGGGAACGCCAACATGATTATCGCAAACATTGATCAAGCGGAAGGGCCAGACAATGATAAGTTAGCGATCAAAGGTCAGGCTTTAGCGTATCGCGCATGGGCTTATTTCCAAATGGTTCAGTTATTTGGTGAACGGTATGTTGTAGGTGGTCAAAACAACTCGCTTGCTGTGCCTTTAGTATTGGCTCCGCAACTTACGCCTACATCGAGAAGTACTGTAGATCAGGTTTATCAGCAAATCAATTCTGATATTGATCAGGCGATTGCCAACTTAGGCAGCTATAAAGGAGCAAATAAATCTCACTTAACTATTAACACTGCGAAAGGTATAAAGGCCCGTATTGCTCTAGTACAAGGAGATTGGTTAAATGCAGCTACCCTTGCAAGAGAGGCAAGAACTGGTTATACGTTAATGAGTAACGCGCAGTATCTTCAGGGATTTAACGATTACAACAATCCTGAATGGATTTGGGCTTCACGTATTCAGTCTGACCAGACAAGTTACTTTTATTCATTCTTTGCTTACATGTCTGCTAATTATAGCTCCACAGTGATTCGCACAAGTCCTAAATCAATTTCTTCGGCATTGTACAATACCATATCCGATACGGATGTGCGTAAAAGTGTTTGGGATCCAACAGGTGCGAATAAGGATTTTCCAATACCTACGTCAGCCTCGTTAAGGGCTCCCTATATGAGCAGGAAGTTTTTGGTTGCTGATCCAAGTTTAAGTATTGGAGATGTGCCTTATATGCGTGCTGCGGAAATGTACCTCATTGAAGCTGAAGCATTGGCACGGAGTGGTGATGATGCGGGTGCAGCGGCTGCGCTGTTCACGCTTGCAGTAAACAGGGATGAGGAATACACCTTATCCTCAAATACCGGCCAGGCACTGATTAATGAGATCATGTTACAAAGGAGGGTTGAGTTATGGGGTGAAGGTTTTCGTTTTTATGATTTGAAACGCACCAATTCTCCTTTAGATAGGACCGGAGCAAACCATAATGCAAGTTATGCCAATGGTGTGCTTGAAGTTCCAGCAAATGATAACAGGTGGCAGTTTTTAATCCCTCAGGACGAGATTAATTTTAGTAACGGCCTGGTGGTGCAAAATCCGCAATAGAAACTCAGGATCAAAAAGTAAGACAAAAAAAAGCTTCCCTAGTAATAGGGAAGCTTTTTGTATGATTAAGGAAGCGTATTACTGCGCTACCTGGCTACGGATAATGTTTAGTGCACCACCCGCTTTAAACCATTCTATTTGTTGTGAATTATAGCTATGATTAACTTTAATTTCATCTTTTGTGCCATCGCTGTGGTTTAAAACTACAGTTAATGGAACATCAGGAGTGAAAGATGTTAAACCTACAATGTCGATTACATCATCTTCCTGAATCAGATCATAATCTTCCTTGTTACAGAAAGTTAATGCTAACATCCCTTGTTTCTTAAGGTTCGTTTCGTGAATACGGGCAAAAGATTTTACCAATACAGCACGAACACCTAAGTGACGAGGCTCCATAGCTGCATGCTCACGGCTGGATCCTTCACCATAATTCTCGTCGCCAACAACTATAGAACCAATTCCGGCAGCTTTGTAAGCACGTTGTGTTGCAGGTACCGGACCATATTCGCCAGTCAATGCATTTTTCACGTTATCGGTTTTATCGTTAAAGTAGTTAACAGCACCAATCAACATGTTATTTGAAATGTTATCAAGGTGACCACGGAATTTCAACCACGGACCAGCCATTGAGATATGATCCGTTGTACATTTACCTTTTGCTTTGATCAGCAACCTTAAACCTTTAAGGTCAGTGCCTTCCCATGGGGTAAATGGATCTAATAACTGAAGGCGGTGCGAAGTAGGGGACACTAAAATCTGTACGCCTGTACCATCTTCAGCAGGAGCCTGGTAGCCTGCATCAGCTACGTCGAAACCTCTTGGTGGCAATTCATCACCTACTGGTGCATCTAACATCACCTGCTCACCTTGTTCGTTGGTTAAGGTATCTGTTAAAGGGTTGAAGCTTAAATCGCCTGCAATGGCTAAAGCTGTTACCAGTTCTGGAGAACCTACGAAGGCATAGGTATTAGGGTTACCGTCAGCACGTTTCGCAAAGTTTCTGTTAAACGAGTGAACGATCGTGTTTTTTTCTTGCTTTTCAGCACCTACACGGTCCCACATTCCGATACATGGTCCACAGGCATTGGTAAATACCGTTGCACCGATGTTTTTGAAAACATCAAGGAAACCGTCACGTTCAATGGTATAGCGAATTTGTTCCGATCCCGGGTTAATGCAATATTGAGCATTGGTTTTTAAGTTCTTTTCAGAAACCTGTTTAGCCACACTCACAGCACGGGAAATATCTTCATATGAAGAGTTGGTACAAGAACCGATCAAGCCTACTTCAATTTTCATTGGCCAGCCGTTTTCTAAGGCCACATCTTTCATTTTAGAAATAGGGGTAGCTAAATCCGGAGTAAAAGGGCCGTTCAAATAGGGCTCTAAAGTAGACAAGTCGATCTCGATCAACTGGTCAAAATATTGTTCAGGATTAGCATAAACTTCTGCATCACCTGTTAAGTGTTCTTTGATTTCGTTAGCTGCATCAGCAATGTCAGCTCGGCCGGTAGCACGTAAGTAACGCTCCATGCTCTCATCGTAACCGAAGGTAGAAGTGGTTGCACCAACTTCAGCACCCATGTTACAAATAGTACCTTTACCAGTACAGCTCAAGTTTTCTGCACCGTCGCCGAAGTATTCAACAATTGCTCCTGTACCACCTTTTACGGTTAAAATACCAGCAACTTTTAAGATAATGTCTTTTGGTGAAGCCCAGCCATTTAATTTACCGGTTAATTTAACACCGATCAACTTAGGGAATTTTAGCTCCCATGCTAGTCCTGCCATCACATCACAGGCATCAGCACCACCAACACCAATGGCAATCATACCTAAGCCACCAGCGTTAACCGTGTGAGAATCGGTACCAATCATCATTCCACCTGGGAATGCGTAGTTCTCTAATACTACCTGGTGAATGATACCTGCACCTGGTTTCCAGAAACCAATGCCATATTTATTAGAAACAGAAGCAAGGAAATCAAAAACCTCTTTACTTTCAGTATTTGCAGCTGGTAAATCTTGTTCTGCGCCAAGTTTTGCGGTAATTAGGTGATCGCAGTGTACTGTAGAAGGAACAGCTACTTTAGGGCGACCAGCCTGCATAAATTGCAATAAGGCCATTTGAGCCGTTGCATCCTGCATTGCCACGCGGTCAGGGGCAAAATCTACGTAATCTACTCCCCGGGTAAATGAGGTGTTTGCTTTCTCATCCCAAAGGTGAGTGTATAAAATTTTCTCTGAAAGTGTTAAAGGTCTGCCTACTAGTTTACGGGCCGCCTCAACACGGGGTCCAAAGTTTGCATAAACCTTTTTGATCATATCTATATCAAAAGCCATTGATAATCTGTATTTAAAAGGTAAAATATTTATTATTTGAGCGAATTTACAAAAAAAACAAGGGTCGTCCCATCATACGTTGATCATTATATTATTTATATATAATCTAAATAATCGATTGCCCATTCCTATGCATTGCCTCTTAAACACGTTAACATCATTAATGTTTTGTATTTAATGGATTGTTGTTTAGTTTGTTAAGTGTAATAGGTTGGGTTAATAACACTTTCTTTATAAGCATTATAACGTACCGAATGTATACCCCATGTCCTTAAAATGTTTAAGGGCTCTTGGAAGTGCATATTGTAGCCTTTCAAATGCTTTCACGCTATCGTGAAACACTATAATAGATCCGTTCTCAGCATATTTAAGTACATTTTTTAAACATTTTTCAGGGGAAAGCCCTGGGTCGAAGTCGCCACTTAATACATCCCACATAATTATTTGTATATTAGGGTGCAGCGTTTTGATGCGGTTAATTTGTGACTTTTTAATGCGGCCGTAAGGAGGGCGAAACAGCGGGGTACCGGTAATTTCCTGGCATTTGCTGAAGTTTTGAAGGTAAGTGTCGGTGTCTGTTTTCCAGCCTTTAAGGTGATTAAAAGTATGGTTGCCAATACGGTGCCCAGCGGCAAGTAGCTTTTCAAATACCTGTGGATGTTTGATGATATTATCACCTATGCAAAAGAAGGTTGCCTTTGCGTTAAAGCTATTTAAAGTTTTTAATACAAAGTCTGTAACATCAGGTATAGGCCCGTCGTCAAAGGTTAAATAGATGACTTTGTCAGTACGGCTTTTGCTCCACACTAATGATGGGTAATACCATTTTAAGATTGATGGTGATTTAATCAGGTACATAACCAAAGGTAAACGAAAAAGTTATTTACTGTAATACTGTGAAATCAGATTTATGAAGAAGTTGACCAATAAAAGATTATTACCAAACTTAACGCGCTTATGCTTCCTCGGGTTATTTGTTGCGGGACTTACTACCGACAGTATTGCGCAGGAAACTATTACCCTTCCGCAGGCCATTGACAGGATGTTGCAGAATAACCTAACCATTAAACAAGGTGCTTTAAATGTAGCAACTTCTGATGTGAACCTGCGACAATCGAAAGCGGCGATTCTCCCAAGCTTAAATGCCACCAACAACAACAACCTGAGTTTTGGCCGTGGACTGGATCAGACGTCCTTCCAGATTGTAAACCAGAAGTTATACCAGAGTAACGGAAGTATAGGTACTTCAATTGATTTATTTGGTGGGTTTGCAAAAATCAACCAGATCAAACAAAACAAAATTCTTTTGGAAGCTGATCAAAGCAACGTCGAAAAAATTAAAAATGACCTAACCCTTGATGTGGTGGTCGCCTATATGCAGGTGGTTTACAATGAAGATTTGTTAAAAGCTTCCAGAGAGCAGTTATCGGTTTCGGAACAAACCTTAAAAAGGGAAACTGCCTTGCTGGAAGTAGGAAATAAAACCATGGCTGATATTTCGCAAGCTAAGGCACAAATGTCTACATCTGAATTGAATGTGACCAATGCACAGAATGACTTGTCTATTTCGTACCTGACGCTGGCACAGCTAATGGAGATGGGTACCGATACTGCCACGTTCAAGGTAGTTGCACCAACAGTAAGTGAGATTGAAATTGCTGAAACCAATTACGAAGTAAATGAAGTTTATAAACAGGCCTTAGTTAATTTCCCTGATATTAAATTAGCCAGCTTAAATACATTGGCGGCCGAAAAAGGAATAGATATTGCAAAAGGGTCGTTATATCCTAGCATTTCTTTAAATGGTGGATTGGCGTCTTCCTACTCGTATATCTTTAAAACGCCGGCACCGCAGGATAATTTCTCCAAGCAGTTTAGTGACCGTTTTAATCAATATATCGGGTTAAGTTTACAAATCCCAATATTCAATGGGCTGAGTGCCAAATCTAATGTTAGACGTGCGAAAATTACCTACCAGGATTTTAAAATTCAGGAACAGCTTGTGAAAAATAATTTAAATAAGGTAATTGCACAGGCTGTATTGGATTTAAAGGCTGCGGAAAGTCGTTACCGGTCAACTCAAAACACCTTTAATGCACAACAGGATGCTTTTAATGTGAATGAACAGCGCTATAACGTAGGCTTGGTAAATTCACTGGATTATAATACAGCGATTACTAATCGTAATAGGGCAGAGATCGATTTCATACAGGCCAAATACGACCTGGTTTTCCGGTCTAAGGTCATTGATTATTACTTAGGCAAACAAATTAGATTTTAATACACTTCACCGAAAAAAATTAAACAAGAAGATCAAATGAAACTTAAACACATTATTATAACCGTAGGCGTACTGATTGCCTTATTGGTCATCCTTGCACTTACTGGTGTAATCGGCGGTGAAAAAATGGAGAAGGTAACCGTAGAAAAGGCTGAACCAAGGAGAATAACTGAAACTATTACAGCCAGTGGAAAAGTGCAACCGGAAACTGAAGTGAAACTTAGTTCTGAAGTTTCAGGGGAGGTAGTAGAGCTGTTAGTAAAGGAAGGTGATGTGGTGAAACGTGGCCAGCTTCTTTGCCGTGTGCGTCCCGATGTATTACTATCTGGATATGAAAGAGCTGTGGCGTCCAATAATACCCAAAAAGCAGCATTACTGGCTGCCCAACAACAATTGAACCAGGCGCTTGCTATGTTTAAAAACACTGAAAGTGCATACAAAAGAAGCGAGGAATTATATAAGCAGAAGGTGATTTCTGCAGCCGAATTTGATGCTGCAAAAGCCGATTATTTTTCTGCAAAAGCAGACATTGCCCGTTTAAGGGCCAATGTAACTGGCGCCAGGTATAGCCTGGAACAAAGCGGTGCAAACGTGAGAGAAGCACAAGCAAACTTAGCAAAAACTACGATCACTGCACCTGTTGATGGTGTGATCTCTAAATTGTCAATTGAATTGGGCGACCGTATTTTGGGAACTACACAAATGGCAGGTACGGAAATTATGCGTATTTCAAACTTAAAAGTGATGGAAGTAAATGTTGATGTTAATGAAAATGATATCAACAGGGTAAATGTAGGTGACAGTGCTACAATTGAAGTAGATGCTTTTGCCGATAAAAAGTTTAAAGGTGTGGTTACTGAAATTGGATCGTCATCAAAAGATGTTGGCACAACAGCACAATCGTCTGTTGACCAGGTAACCAACTTTGTGGTTAAAGTGCGTATCCTCCCTGATTCGTATAACGACATTAAAGGCGGTGCAAGAGACTTACCATCTCCATTCAGACCAGGTTTGTCTGCAAGTGTTGATATTGAAAGTGAATCTGTAGATGGGCTTTCAGTCCCTATTCAAGCGGTATTTACAGGAGATAAAGTGAAAACAGAGGATGCTAAGGAGCCAACGGCTAATGACGAAGACCAATCTAAACAAAAAGAAAAGTTAGAAGACAAAACCATCAAACAATATGTATATACTTATGCTGATGGTATGGTTAAAAAACAGCAAGTAACCACAGGTATACAAAACGATCGCTACATCATCATAAACTCTGGACTCAAGCAGGGTACTGAAGTAGTGACAGGACCATATTCTACCATACAGAACCGTTTAAAGGACGGAATGAAAGTAGAGAAAACAACTAAGGATAAGCTTTTTGCCGATCCAGGAAAAAAGTAAGCCACTAGGTAAGCTATAAAATCAGTAAATTGTCCCGGTTTTTATGATATAAAACCGGGATTTTTTATTTTATTAGATATGGTGCCTAAAGTTGCAATGATTGGTGGGGGTAGTTGGGCTACCGCCATAGTAAAAATGTTATCGGACAACCGCTCAGCCAAAGAGCTCTATTGGTGGATGCGTAATGAAGAAGCTATTACACATATTCAAACCTACAAGCATAACCCAAACTATTTAAGCGCAGTGGAAGTTGACCTTCCTGATGCCAATATCTCTACTGATATCAAAATGATTGTTCGTGCTGCGGATTATATTATTTTGAATGTTCCTGCTGCCTTTTTAAAAGAGAGTTTACAGGATCTAACCGCGGATGATTTAGCAGGGAAAGTGATTGTTTCGGCCATTAAGGGCATAGTACCGGATGAAAACCAGATTATCGGTGAGTTTATTCAGGCCCGATATCAGGTGCCAATAGAGAATATTCTGGTGATTAGCGGCCCTTGCCACGCAGAAGAAGTGGCATTGGAAAAACTATCGTACCTCACCATCGCTTCTCTTGATGTGGATAAAGCAACTGCATTTTCGGATTTGCTCAATACCCGGTATATAAAAACTAATGTTTCCGATGATATTTATGGAACTGAATACGCTGCTGTACTCAAAAACATCTATGCTGTAGCAAGTGGCATCTGTCATGGGGTGGGGTATGGTGATAATTTCCAGGCAGTACTTATTTCTAATGCCATCCGTGAGATTAACCGATTTGTAAATGCTGTACATCCCATTTCAAGGGATATTATGGAGTCGGCCTATCTTGGCGATTTACTCGTTACCGCTTACTCACAGTTTAGCCGCAACCGTACTTTCGGGAATATGATTGGTAAAGGATATACTGTTAAATCTGCACAACTGGAGATGAATATGGTGGCCGAAGGTTATTATGCGGCAAGTTGTATGCACGTAATTAATAAAAAATATAAGGTAGATATGCCCATTAGCCGTGCGGTTTACGCTGTCTTATATGAGAAACATTCACCACAAATTGAAATGCGCCTGCTTACGGAGCAGCTAAATTAAACAAACATTTAGCAGTTCCGGGTGTTTTTACGGAAACAATATCCCATGAAAAAGAACATATTTGCCGCTGCCGTGGCTTTAGGCTTATTAACTGCCTTTACAGCACCTTCGGTTATGGCACAGGAGAAAAAAGAATCAGTAGGCGATAAATTAGATAAAACGACAAATAAAGTTGGTAAAACCGCTGCTAAAGTGGGCAATAAAACTGCAGAAGTTGCTGTAAAAGGCACGTCTAAAATAGCGGATAAAACGTGGAAAGGTAAAATGGCCCCCAATGGTTCAGATGTTTATATTAACAATAAGAACGAAAAGTACTATATCAATGAAAAAGGGGCTAGGATCTACCTACAGCCTTCTCAAATCAGAACAAAGGTTGATTAATTCTTTGGTAAACGATTTTGTAAATCCGGAAATAACTTCGGGATTTTTTTTTGCTTGTTTAGTCGCAGCGTATGTTGTGTAATAGCATACCAAAAACCACTAAGTAATAACGTAAAAAGGCGGTCCTTTTCGGGACCGCCTTTTCTATATGATTAGCTTAAGGGATTAAGACCTGCGTCTTCTATCACCGCCAGCACTACTTCCGCCTTCACGTCTTCCGCCACCGCTTCTTTCCTCACGGCTTCTGCCAGAGAAATCTTTGAATCCGCCAC
>NZ_JAZQNU010000161.1:0-3222 GCF_045627485.1 Pedobacter sp.
GGATTGCAGATCTTATGGTCGACTTACGCAAAACCTATGAACAGAAATTAACCAGGAATCATTTATTTGCCTGGCACACGCTGTTGCTTAGCAGCGAGCCAAATATGAAGGTTGGTGTCTGGCGTGACCATCCCGAACCCATGCAGGTTATTTCTGGTGCGCTGGGTAAAGAAAAGGTGCATTTTGAAGCACCGCCATCAGCAAAGGTACCCCAGGAAATGGATGGCTTTATCGCCTGGTTTAATGAAAGTGGACCAGGAGGTGTCTCTGAAATCAAACAAGCGCCTGTTAGGGCAGCGATAGCCCACTTATACTTTGAATCCATACATCCTTTTGAAGATGGGAATGGCAGAATAGGTCGGGCCATTGCAGAGAAAGCGTTGTCGCAAGGCGTCGGGCGACCTGTATTGCTGAGTTTATCTAAAATTATTGAGGCGAACCGAAGAAATTATTATACTGCATTGGAAGCTGCCCAACAATCAATGGAGATTACAGCATGGCTAAAATATTTTCTTAGCGTGATTATAGCGGCACAACAGGATACCGAAGACCAGGTCGATTTTGTGCTAAAAAAAACGATGTTTTTTGATCGCTATAGGGAGCAGTTCTCTGAACGGCAGCTAAAAGTAATTAAAAGGGTACTTGAAGAAGGACCGAAAGGTTTTGAAGGTGGCATTAATGCCAGTAAATATGGTGCGATGACCAAGGTGTCTAAAGCGACCGCAACAAGGGATCTTCAGGATTTGTTGGCTATGGGGGCAATAATTCCCTTTGGCGAGGGCGGAGGTAGGAGCACCCGATACCAGTTAGGTTTGTATAGCTATTAATGAAGTGGTCTCTTTCCTTATAATTCCCATGCCTATGTAATCTTTAATAAAAAAATCCCAATTACTAAACCTCTATTGCAGTTTTCGCTTAAAAAACGTATTTTTGCCCGGCAAATAGTAACTCCTAAATTATTTGCTATGCAACTCGATCCCAACAAATTTATAGCCGAAGGACTAACATACGATGACGTATTATTAGTACCTGCATATTCTGAAGTTCTGCCACGCGATGTGGATACCGGAACCTACCTTACCAAGAAAATCCGTTTAAATGTTCCTGTAGTATCTGCTGCCATGGATACCGTTACCGAAGCAAACCTGGCCATTGCCATTGCACAGGCTGGTGGTATAGGCATGCTGCACAAAAACATGAGCATTGAGCGTCAGGCAGAAGAGGTAAGGAAAGTTAAACGCTCCGAAAGTGGTATGATCCAGGATCCAATTACCTTGTTGAAAGATGCAACCGTAGCTGATGCTTATAAAATTACTCAAACATATAAAATAGGGGGTATCCCTGTTATTGATGCAGATAATAAATTAGTCGGCATCATCACCAACCGCGATTTACGTTTCCAGAAAAACATGTCCTTGAAGATTGGTGATGTCATGACACGTGAAAACCTGATCACTGCTCCAGAAGGAACAACTTTATTACAGGCAGAAGAAATTTTGCAGAACTATAAAATCGAAAAACTTCCAATTATTGATCAGGATGGTCGTTTAGCCGGTTTAATTACGTTTAAAGACATACAAAAATATAAAAACTATCCTAAAGCCTGTAAAGACGAAAGAGGCCGTTTACGCGTAGGTGCTGCGGTTGGCGTTGCAGCAGATAACATTGACCGGGTAGCTGCTTTGGTAGCTGCTGGTGTTGACGTGGTAACGGTTGATACCGCCCATGGACATTCCAAAGGCGTAATCGACATGGTGATTGCCATTAAACAACGTTTCCCTGATTTACAGGTTATCGCTGGTAACATTGCAACTGCCGATGCCGCAAGAGCTTTGGCTGCTGCTGGTGCTGATGCTGTTAAAGTGGGTATCGGTCCAGGTTCCATTTGTACCACCAGAATTATTGCTGGTGTAGGTGTACCACAATTATATGCCGTATATGAATGTGCACAGGCGTTAATCGGTACCGGGATCCCTGTTATCGCCGATGGTGGAATCAAACAAACAGGCGATATTGTAAAAGCAATCGCTGCGGGTGCAAGTAGCATCATGGCAGGTTCATTATTTGCTGGTGTTGAAGAGTCGCCAGGTGAAACAATCATTTATGAAGGTCGTAAATTCAAATCTTACCGTGGTATGGGTTCTGTTGAAGCCATGCAGCAAGGTTCAAAAGACCGTTATTTTCAGGATGAGGAAGATGTGGTAACCAAACTGGTTCCAGAAGGTATTGTTGGTCGTGTAGCTTATAAAGGTACTTTAGCCGAAGTCATTTACCAATACGTTGGAGGTTTAAGGGCTGGAATGCACTACTGTGGTGCAGCAACCATTGATGATTTACAGCAAGCAAAATTTGTGAGAATTACCGCTGCAGGGATGAGAGAAAGTCACCCGCACGATATTTCTATCACTAAAGAAGCGCCAAACTACTCTCGTTAATTATTTTTAAAAATAGATCAATGATCAAATCGCTTTGCGTGTATTGCGGTGCAAATTTTAATGGAGATCCTCTGCTGCTTCAGGCAATAGAGGATCTTGCTTTTACCATGGTTAAACAGCACATCACTTTGGTATACGGCGGTGGCAGTGTAGGGGTGATGGGTGTATTAGCCGACGAGGTGTTAAAACACGGTGGCAAGGTAATTGGCGTTATCCCTCAGTTTTTGATGGACAAGGAAGTGGGCCATAAGGGCATCACCGAAATGGTGATCACCAGTAACATGCACGAGCGGAAACAGCGTATGGCCGATCTTTCTGATGGCTTTGTGGTGCTGCCAGGCGGCTTTGGTACCCTTGAGGAGTTTTTCGAGGTGTTAACGTGGTTACAATTAGGTTTACATGGTAAACCCATTGGCGTACTCAACGTAGGCGGTTATTACGATCACCTGTTCCTGCAGATGGAAGTGATGGTACAACATCGTTTTTTAAAACAAAACAATAAGGACCTTGTCTTTAACGAAGCCATCCCTAAGGTGCTTATCGAAAAAATGAGTAGTTTTTCGGCTACTCCCGATGAAGTCTGGTTTAAAGACCGTAACCTTACTTAGTTAGTGCCCATCTGTATGTCTTAGCTTCTAATTTAAAGGGCCCTGCCTGGTCAATATTAATAATAAAGCCCGCCTGGACAATCATTGCGGGGCAAAAATCTTTGCTGTTCAATACCACATCTCCTGCAAAGGT
This sequence comes from Pedobacter sp., assembly GCF_045627485.1. Classification (GTDB taxonomy): domain Bacteria; phylum Bacteroidota; class Bacteroidia; order Sphingobacteriales; family Sphingobacteriaceae; genus Pedobacter. The sequence continues at coordinate 3,177 of NZ_JAZQNU010000161.1, forward strand.
GTTCTGCACATAATTTAACGAAATCGCGATTACAGTAAACCATCCT